>PWJI01000050.1 GCA_003560095.1 Candidatus Nealsoniibacteriota bacterium | reverse complement strand
GACATTTTTTCGTTTTTAACTATTTTTTCAAGACGTTTGACCATTTCCGGAACAGTTATTTTTCTAAAATCAAATCTTTGGCAGCGAGAGATAATTGTAGATATCATTTTATGTGCCTCTGTAGTTGCTAAAACAAAAATAGTATGAGACGGAGCTTCTTCTAATATTTTCAAAAGAGCGTTTGCCGCTCCCGATGTAAGTTGATGCGCTTCATCTAATATAAAAACTTTGTATTTTGATTTTACGGGACCAAAACGAACACCGTCACGAAGCTCTCTTATTTCATCTATTCCCCGGTGAGAAGCAGCATCGATTTCAATAATATCCATTGAATTTCCTCCTATTATTTCTTTGCAAGAAGAGCACTTGTTGCAAGGCTCGGGACCGTTTTCGTTTTCACAATTTACCGCTTTTGCCAAAAGCCGAGCAACGGTTGTTTTACCACACCCTTTTGGCCCACAAAAAAGATAAGCGTGAGAAACTTTATTGCTTGAAACAGCATTAAGAAGTGTTTTTGTTACATGCTCCTGACCAATAACTTCAGAAAATTTTTGAGGCCTATATTTACGATATAATACTAAATTACTCATATTTTTTATTGTTTCTTCGATAATAAAGAAAATAAACAAGACTTGCAAGGGCAATCAAGCCAACAAGCGCAAGCGGGCCTTGATATTTTTCTATTGCAATGCCCATTTCCATAATAATTAAAACATTTACTCCCGCAAGCAAAATTCCACAAAAAATAACTCCAACAGACTTCCAATAAGGAAGACCAAAAAGAAAAACCACCAAAGAAGCGGTCCACGCTCCGGAAAAAGGAAGAGGTATGCCGGTATAAAGAAAAAGAGCAAAAAGTCCGTATTTGTGAACTCTTCCATTGTAATCTCTTCTTGTTTTTTGAAATAAAAAATCAAAAAAACGTCGCATAAAAGAAAATTTGAAGGAAAGCCACTTTGAAACAGCGCCTAAGAAAGCCAAAATAAAAAATACGGGAATAAATTCACCTAAAACAGAAAGAAAATAAGCATAAGGAGTACTCATTCCAAAGTTTAAAATAGCTACAGGAATAGCGGCCCTTATTCCTACCAAGGGAGTCATTCCAATTAGTACTGTTGTAATTTCTTCTATCATGCAGGTATAATTCTACTACAAAAAAAAGAAAATAAAAGAAATTTATTTAATTTGTATTGCTCTTTACTGTATGATAAAATTGCTACACTATGCAAATACAAAACACTTTAACCCGAAAAAAAGATACCCTAGAGGGAGATAAAGAAAAAAAGATAAATCTTTTTGTTTGGGGCCCAACAGTATACGATCATTCGCATATAGGGCACGCAAGAACTTATGTTTTCTTTGATTCTTTTGTAAAATACTTAAGAAAAAACGGCTACGATGTATTTTATCTTCAAAATATTACCGATATAGATGATAAAATAATTGCCCGAGCAAACGAAAATCAAATCAGCGCAAAAGAAATTGCAAGCACATTTCTTAAAGAGTATTATAGCGACATGGAGCTATTAAAAGTAAATGCCGTTTCACGTTATGCTAAGGCAACAGAATGCATAAAAGAAATAATCGGTCAAATAGAACGCTTGCTTGAAAAAGGAATTGCTTATAAAAAAGAAGACGGCATCTATTATGATATCTCCAAGTTTAAAGATTACGGAAAACTTTCTAAAAGAACCACTCAGCAAGCAGAAGACGGAACATCAAGAATAGATGAAGGAGTGGAAAAGAAAAATAAAGGAGATTTTTGTGTGTGGAAATTTTCCAACAAAGAACCAAAGTGGACAACCCCCTGGAAAGAAGGAAGGCCCGGATGGCACATTGAAGATACCGCTATTGCAGAAAGTTTCTTTGGCCCTCAATACGACGTTCACGGAGGAGGAAGAGATTTAATGTTCCCTCATCACGAAGCCGAAATAGCCTTAATGGAAGGAATATCCGAAAAAGTTCCTTTTGTCAGATACTGGATGCATACCGGATTTCTAACGGTTAATGGCGAAAAAATGTCAAAATCATTGGGAAACTTTGTAACTATTAAAGATTTTATAAAAAAACACTCTCCACGAATTTTACGCTTTTTTATTTTAAAATCTCATTATCGCTCTCCCCTTGATTATGAAGAAAAAAATATTAATCAATGCTCGGTAGAGCTAAGAAAAATAGATCAGTTTATTTCCGACATAGAGTGTGCCTGCCAGGAAAACACGAAAGAAGAGAAAGAAGAAATAAAAACAATAATTCAAGAAACACGTCAAAAAATGAAAGCTGCTTTGGAAGATGATTTCAATACGCCACTAGCAATCTCTGAACTTTTCACTTTTATAAACAAAATAAATCCGGAGATAAAAAACCTAAGCTCTTTGGATGCAAAGAATATAACAGAGTTTTTGAAAGGAATAGACTCTTTTCTTGAATTTATTTTTTGCTGTAAAGAGGAAAGACTTGTTTGCTATCAAGACAAAGAAAATATTTCTAAAGAAATAGAAAGACTTACAAAGGAGAGAGAAAAAGCCAGAAAAGAAAAGGACTTTCAGAAAGCAGATGAAATCAGAAAAAAAATTGCCGATATGGGGTATTGTATTGAAGATACAAAAGACGGCTTTAAAATAAAAAAAATATGAGCGATACAAATATTGAAAAACTACCACCACAAAATATAGAGGCTGAAGAATCTCTACTGGGATCTTTAATGCTTGAGCCCGATTCTATTTTTAAGGTTGTTGACTTTCTTACTGCAAGAGACTTTTACAAAAAAGCACACCGCGATATTTACGAAACAATGTTCACTCTTTATGAGAAACGTGAAGCTATAGATCTTCTTTCTGTTTCTGCCAGTCTTAAAGAAAAAAAATTATTAAAGGAAGTGGGAGGAAAAGGTTACCTCACCTCTTTAGTAAACTCTGTCCCGACAGCAAGTCACATCGTTCATTATGCTAATATAATATGCAAAAAAAGAATCTTGCGTGATCTGATAAGCTTCGGCCAAGAAATAAGCGCCTCTGCGTATGATGAAGGAAGAGACGTTGATCTTCTTCTTGATGAAGCAGAAAAAAAAGTCCTTGGAATTTCTCAAGGCTCTTCACGCAAAAATTTTCACGCTCTTCAAGATACTCTGGAAAGCGCGTTTGAAAGAATAGAGCATCTTAATACTGAAGAAGGTAGGGCGCGAGGAGTTTCTACCGGTTTTACCGATTTAGATAATATAATTTCCGGACTTCAAAAATCAGATTTGATAATTCTTGCTGCAAGACCCAGTATGGGAAAAAGTGCGTTTGCCTCAAATATTGCTAAAAATGTAGCCTCAAAAACAAATACTCCCGTTGGAATATTTAGCTTGGAGATGTCTGTAGATCAAATTGTAGATCGTTTAATTTCAGATATTTCGGGAATAAACCTATGGAAACTACGGACAGGAAACTTAAGAAAAGAAGGAGAAAACAACGATTTTGACAGAATAAGAGATTCTTTTGAAGAACTCTCTAAATTACCAATTTACATAGATGATTCGGTTTCTTTTAATGTAATGCAAATGAGAACAATGGCACGAAGACTTCAGGCGGAAAAAGGCCTTGGTCTTCTTATTGTGGATTATCTGCAATTAATGCAACCCCGCACCCAAACAGATTCAATGGTTCAGCAAATGACAGAAATATCCCGAGAACTAAAAAAATTAGCAAAAGAGCTTGATATTCCTGTTCTTGCTCTATCGCAGCTTTCAAGAGCAGTAGAGCAAAGAACACCGCAAGTACCCCGCCTTTCAGATCTTCGAGAAACAGGAGCATTAGAACAAGACGCCGATGTGGTAATGTTTATTTATCGTGAAGATTATTATAGACAAGACACTTCAAGAAAAAATATTTCGGACGTTATTGTCGCAAAGCACAGAAACGGACCCATTGGAAAAGTAGAGCTTTACTTTGATCAAAACACAGCTACCTTTAAAAATTTAGATAAGACTCATTAAAAAAATGTACCCTCCTCCGGTTGAAAAATTAATTCATCTTTTTTCTCGTTTTCCCACCATAGGAAAAAGAACAGCGACAAGATTTGCTCTTTACTGCCTCGATGCTCCAAAAGAAGAAATTGACGATTTAATAGATAGCTTAAAAGAATTAAAAAAATCTATCAGCAAATGCAAAATATGTTTTCGTTCTCTTGAAAAAGAAGAGGGAATTTGTTCCATATGCAAAGACGAAAGAAGAAACAAAAAAATAATTTGCGTTGTAGAAAAAGAAACCGATCTTCACTCGATTGAAAAAGCTAACGAATATGAAGGAATATATTTTATTCTTGGAGGAAACATCTCTCCGCTAAAAAAAGAAAATTTAAAAAACATTCGAGCAAAAGAATTAAAAGAAAGAATTGTTGATAATAAAAAATTCAATCTCCCAAAAGCAGAAGAAATTATTATTGCTACCAATCAAAATCCGGAAGGAGAAGCAACCGCTATTTATCTTGAAAAAATACTAAATGAGATGAAAATAAAAAGCACTCGGCTGGGCCGAGGACTTTCTACCGGGAGCGAACTGGAATATGCCGATGAAAGCACTCTGCTAGCGGCACTAAAGGGAAGAAAATAGTTTATTTCTTTTTTGTTTCGCTCTTTTTAGCTTTCTTTTTTATTTCTTTTATTTCCACTTCTGTGTAAGGCTGCTTATAGCCTTTTTTTACTTTATATCTCTTTTTAGGCTTATACTTAAAAACCATCTTTTTTTCGCCAAAACCTTCCTCTAAAACCTCCCCTTTTACAACAACTTCTTCTAAGTAAGGAGTTCCAAGAGATACCTCTTCTTTGTCGTTTTCCAAAAGAAGTACATTTTCAAAATCAACTTCTTCTCCGGCTTTTTTGCCCAGCTTTTCTACTTTTATTTTTTTTCCGGGAGAAACTATGTATTGCTTCCCCCCTGTTTCGATAACTGCTATCATTTTTTTCTGCGGAAAAGTTATTTTTCTTCCTTTTCCGGAGGATTTATTTTATTCTGCGAATTTTGCAGATTTTTATTTTTACTATTATTTTTTAATATTCCTTTTACTTTTTTATCAAACAAAACAACTCTCTTCTTTGAATTTTTATAAGCCGAATTAGCATTACTTAAATGAACTCCCAGCTTATTAAAATCATTCGTCAATTTTTCTCCGTCCTTTTCTATTTTCTTTAATCGATTCATAATCTCGTGAGCCTCTTTGGTAATCTGAGTATCACGAAACCACTGCTCTATTGCTCTAAGCGTTAGATAGAAAGTATTGGGAGAAGATAAGATTACCTTTTTTGATCTAGCGAATTCAGCAATATCAATATCGGAAGCCATGTTTATTTCGTAATAAACAGCTTCAGCAGGAACATACATTACTGCAAAATCAACTGTATTTTCGGAAGGTATAATGTACTTTTCCGAAATATCTTTAATTCTTTTCTTCACATCTTCTAAGAACTTTTTTCGATATAAGTCTCTCTCGTCTTCCTTTGCTTCTATCATTTTACGAAAATTATCAAAGGGAAACTTGGAATCGATTGGCAAAAGTTTTTTATCGGGAAGCTTTAAGATAGAATCTACCTTTTCTCCGGAAGCAAATGTATATTGCGTTTCATAAAGCTCTTCGGGGAAATATTCTTGAAGCAAATGCTTTAGACTCGCCTCTCCCCACTCCCCTCTAACTTTTGGAGAACGAAAAAATTCTTGAAAAGAAGAAATATCTTTTACCGTGCTTTGCATTTTTTCCATTCTGTCTTTTATATTTTCCGTTTCTTTGACAAAGGAAGATATTTGCTCGTTCATATTTTTAGAGCTACTATCTACATTTCCCCTTATTTCTTTCAATTCGCCACTAATAAGGTCTGTAAGTCTTCTTTCCACGTCCAAGTTTGCTTTACGGGTAAAAAGCAAAATAATAAAAAGAACGCAAATTAATATAATAATAATTACTGTTTCACCCATAATACCCCTAAATGATAACACCGAATATCAAAAAATTCAAGTTAAAAGATAAATTCAAATAAGAGAAACAATATATATACCCCTAAAAGAAACCACGCTTCTTTTTTCGTTATCTTATTGCTTGTTCTTACAAAAAGTAAAAGAAAAAATCCTCCGGAAATAAGAAAAAAGCGTGCTATACTTAAAGAAGAAAAATCACTAACTTCAATGGGATTAATAATAGAAACTATTCCCAAAACAAGCGTTGAAGAAATTGAAACCGCTCCCAAGAGACCTCCCAGAATCATCCAAGAGTGTCCTTTTTTTGCTAAAGCAACCGAAAAAAATGTTTCCGGAAGAGCTACGCCAAGACCAATAGCGAAAAGACCGAAAATAGCAACCGGAATATTTAAATGCTCACTAATATTGCTGGCCGAAAATATTATTCCTTCTGCACTAAGCACAACAAGAAGAAAACCAAAAAAAATAATCGCTAAGTCTTTTAAGAGAGAGCATCTAACGGGTGTCTTGTCATATTTTTTAATAAAATGGTCTTCTTTTGAAAAAAGCCAATAAACATACAAAAAACACGCCAATACAAGAATTATTCCATCTACTCTTGTCAGTGTTCCGTTCCAAAGAAGAATAAAAGGAAGAGTAACGGCAAAAAGAGAAAAGGTTGCTCCGGCTCTCACCGTTCTACTTTGGACAACAATTTCTTTTAAGATAAAAGTGCAAATAGATACGGAAAGAGTAAGAAGTATTATATTTTGTCCAATAATACTCCCGAGCGCTAATTCGGGAACTCCTTTTAGCGCAGACCTAATGCCTATAAAAAGCTCCGGAATTACCGCGCCTATTGAGGCCGTAAAAAAGGCTACAATAAATTCTTTCCATCCTAGTCTACAAGTTACTCTATGAAGAGCATCAATGATTCCCCTGCTTGAAACAATGATAAGAAGACAAGAAAAAAGAAAAATTACAGTATTAAGTAACATTACACAAAAAAGTAAACAACCTCATAAATAATTCCTAAAACAAAAAGAAAAATTAAAGGATAAGTGATCAATCTTACTTTTTTTTCTTTTATTTTTTCGTACATTAAAAGAATCAATATAGCATCTATGGCAATCATCGTTGCACCCACAATACCAATAACAACTATAAAATCTTTTACCCCTAAAAGAAATAGAATAAAGGGCACAAAACAAGCTACAGCCCAAGATGCTTTTTCTTTCATTTTCAAATCATACCAAAGTATTTTTTTTACCGTAAGCCCAATGGTAATAAGAGAGGTAAATACAACCAAAAGACCAAAAGCAAGCATTAAAGAAGCAACCTCTCCACCCAAATAATTTTCAAGACCTACAAGAGCCTCTCTTGTTGTGTTCTCTCCGGTAATACCAAAAACAATAACAACAAAAAACAAAGAAATAAAAATTGCTAAAAAAATACCCAAAGGAATAATTTTCAAAAGTTTTTTCTTCTCTCCTGTCGGAGACAATGTTTCTTCTATTTCAGGAATAAGCGCTCCTCCCCAAAGAGCAAATAAAAGAGCTCCGTATGGTAAAAAAATATCAAACTTACCCTCGTGATAAAAAGTTAAATTATCTAAAGTAATTTTATCAAATCCGTTTATAAATGTTAATCCCAGTAATCCCAAAAAAATGATAATACTCCAAAACTCTATTTTTGCAATTGCCTTGATTCCAAAATAAATAAAGACAGAAGAAATAGCAAAGTATATAGTTGTGTACTGTAATAAATTTCCCCCCATATGAGGAGAAAGAAGTGCTGTTAAAAACTCTCCTCCCAATATCAAGTACGCCAAGACAGCTCCCAGCATACCCATTATTCCCGAAGCATAAGCTAATTTTTGAGCTTTTTTCCCGAGGTGATGTTTTGCAAACCCTGGTAATCTTAAAAAATCAGGTGTTTTAAGAGCAACTTCTCCTAAAAAATAATGCACCAAAAGAGAAACAGCCCCCAAAAAAACAAGATAACCAATCATTACATAAATTCCAACAACAGAAGTAATATAAGGCAAAGAAAATAATCCGGCTCCAATTATGGTTCCGGAAAGAATGGCTATTCCATACAATGTTTTCATTTTAAGCTTTATTAAATTAAGTGTCTTTCTGCTAAACTACCAACCTTACTATTTTTACTAAATGATTTTCATTAATAAATTGTGACCCCAACGGGATTCGAACCCGTGTTACCGGACTGAGAACCCGGCGTCCTAAACCACTAGACGATGGGGCCATATCCACAAAATTTCAATGCGGGGTAAAAACCCGGCGTCTACCCCGTAGTGTGTGCTTGCCTACTACGGTCCTATAAGCCACTAGACAATGGGCTACACGCTCCTTAAGAAAGCAGATTAGCAAATTTTCAATCTTCCGTAAAGAGAAATTCAAGATCTTTTTTTATCTCAAAGGACACTTGCGCTAAATTAAGTCCCAAAACTTTTGCAACGCATAACGCAGGTAGAAAAGAATATATTTCTTTATTCTTTAACCTCTTCTGAAACCAAAAAGGAATAATATTGGAATCATAATTAACTTTAAAATTAGTCTCCTCTTCTTTTTGGTGAATATCTGTTATATAAAAATCAGCGCTTTTTTTATTAACACCAAAGGTAAGTATATTTTTCTTTTTTGCGATTTCTGTTTTTTTTGCAACAGAAAGATCAATGATAAAGCTTAACTCCTTAAAAGATCCTTGGAGTATTTTTTTTATTTTTCCTTTTTTTTCTGTTTCAGTAGCTATAAAAATAGAAGAAGAAAAACGATCTAAAAATTCTTTTATTTTTTCGTAATTTTCGTTATTGTCTTTAATTATCAAAACATCACTCCTTATGACCGAAAAAATATCTATAATTCCCGGAATGTTTTCAGTAGAAAAAACAGAAAAATCCTTTTTTAAGACAAACTCAAGAAAATAAACAACATCCTTGCTTTTATCTCCGGAAACGAAAATTAACTTTTTATTCTTTAAAAACATTTCTTAGTTTTCTTCGGTTGGTATAATGTAATCGTGAGGTATTTTTTTATATTCAAAAATATACTCCGCAATTTTTTTAAAGACCGGAGCTGCAGATGCTCCCGCAGATCGAGTATAGGGTTGATCTATTTTAACAACCATTACAAATCGTGGATCAAAAGCCGGAGCATAGCCAACAAAGCCTTGTATGGTTTTGTTTGAATAACCCGCCTTATTTATTCCAAGCTTAGACCAAGGAATTTGTGCCGTCCCGGTTTTTCCGGCAATATGATATCCGGGAACGTTAGCCTCGCTTCCAAACCCCTGCTCAATAGTAGAAACCATCATTTCTGTCGTAAGTAAAGCGGCTTGCGGAGAAATAACCCTTTCTCTAAAATGAGTTTCTTCTTCCTCTTTTTTTACAACATAAGGTTCAATCATTTCTCCTCCGTTTGCAAGAACGCAAAAAGCACGAAAAAGCTGAATAGGGGTAATTTCTATTCCGTGACCATAGGAGGCAGTTGCAAAATTAGCATCACGGCCTTCGAGAAAAGACCTATTTGGAGAATAAATTTCTCCATGAAGATCAATTCCGGTTTTTTCAAAAAATTTGAATCTATACAAGTATTCTAAAAAAGTTTCATTACCTACTTGATCTTTTACATAAACTATTCCTGTATTTATGGATTTTTCAAGAATTTCGGTCATAGTTACAAGGCCGTAAGACCTTCTGTCGTAGTTACGAATCACTCTTCCGTGAATTTGTTTTTTCCCAATATCTTGATATGTATCTTCCGGACTCACAGCTTCTTTTTCAAGAGCAATAGACATTGTAATTGGCTTAAATACAGAGCCCGGCTCATACGTTTTTTGCACTGCCGAATTTTTAAAAATACTCTGATCTTCTTTTGAATAGTTATTTACATCAAATGACGGATAATTGGCCATTGCTATAATTCTTCCATCACTTGGATCACCCACTATCACCGTTCCTCCCGTACCATTTAAATTTTCTACTGCTTCTTTGAGAGTTCTTTCAACAAAATATTGAATATTGTGATCAATAGTCAAAATTATATCGTCTCCGCTTTGAGTAGAGTCACTAGTAATAAAAGAACCCCATCCACTCCTTATTCCTTCTCTTATTCCTACTTTGCCCCCAATAGTTTCATTATAGTATTGTTCTACTCCGTACTGCCCCTTTCCTTGCCCCCCTAAGAAACCAATAATGTGAGCGGCTAAATCATTTTCAGGATATTCACGAACAATCTTCCTTCCTTCATGAATTCCAGACTTTTCCCTTATTTTTTTAATATCCTCTACCTCTAAATCTTTCTTTAAAATTTCGTAACTGCTATCTCTTTCTATTCTTTCCATTACAAATTCCTTTTCAATGCCTAAAATATCAGAAAAAAGCACTGCAAGATCTTCTTTGCTTTCTTCTCTTCCTCTAAGTTCACGAGGAGAAATATAAGCGTAATGTTTGGTTTTATTTACCGCAACCGGAATCAAATTGTCGTTAATTCCGGTTATATAAATAGAACCTCTCTCGCCTTGCACTTGCTCAAAAATACTTTGCTGCCCCCTAGCTTGAGCTTTCCAAGAGCCTCCTTCGGCAACCTGCAAAACAAAAAGTCTCCATGAGATAACTCCTGTTATAATAAAAAAAATAATAAAAACAAACCACAAGCGCCTATCACACATTATTTTCTTTTTAAATTAATAAGACTATCTCGCCACAACCTCTGTTCCGGAAACTTTAATATATGCAACATCTTCTGTGGCAATAAATCCTCTTTCCAGGGCCATCTCTTCAACATCCCTTAAAGAAACTTCGTTATTAGAGCTTTGAGAAAAGGAATAATTTTCCCTAACAATTGCATTTACTTTTCTTTGATTTTTTTCCGCAACATATCTTTCTTGAGTTACGCTAATAATTTGATAAATGCAAAAAACAGCAAGTACAACTACTAGAGAAGACAATAAAATATGAGAAAACTTTAAAACGGTTTTCATGATAAATATTATTAATTACGACTTTTTAAACTTTTTTAATTATTTCTTTACCGCTGCATATAATTTTGCCGACCGTGCGCGGATATTTTTATTTATTTCTTTTTTGTTTGGAATAATTGGTTTTGGTGTAATAAGCTTAACTTTTGCTTTTCGAAAAAAATCAAGCAACACCTTTTCTTCCCCTCCATGAAAACAAATAACAACCATTTTTCCTCCCCTCTCTAAAACCTCAAGAGCACGAGGAAGTGCCGCCTTAAACCCAAGTATTTCTCCGTTAACTGCAATTCTTATGGCCTGAAATGTTTTCGTAACATCGTCTATTCTCTTTTTTTTAACAGATTTTTTTGAAAGTGAACTTCTAATGATTTCGGCAAGATCTTTTGTTGTCTTTATTGGTTTTTTTTCTCTCAAAAGAACTATTTTTTTTGCTATATCTTCTGCAAACTCCTCTTCTCCCCATTTTTTTAAAATATAGGCAATATCTTTTTCTTTATATTTATTTACAATCTCATAAGCCGTAAGCGGATTATTCTTGTTGTAGCGCATATCAAGAAATTCATCACGCATAAAAGAAAAGCCTCTTTTGCTTTCATCGATATGAAAACTACAAAAACCCAGATCAAAAAGAATTCCTGAAACCGGAAAAAAATTCTTTTCTTTAACAATCTCATCTATCAAAGTATAAGAATCATTAACCGCAACAATTCTCTTGTTTTCATTTTCTTTTTCTTTTAAAAGAGCATAAATTTCCTCATCCCACTCAATGGCAAGAACTTTTCCTTTGGGTCCATTTTTTTCCAAAATGGCCTCTACATGTCCCCCTTCTCCAGCCGTACAGTCAATAAAATTTTGATCTTTCTCGGGTTTTAAAAATTGTAAAACTTCTTCTTTTAAAACGGGAATATGCATAATAATTAAAACCTAAACTCTAAACACCAAAATCCTTTAACCTTTCGGCAATATTACCAAGTTCATCTTCTGTTTTTTCTTTATATTTTTCCCACGAATTTCTATCCCATATTTCAATGCGGTTATAAAGTCCGGCAACAACTGTTTCTTTTTCAAGAGAAGCATATTCTTTTAAATAATCAGGGACCAAAATTCTTCCAAGAGAGTCAAACTCTACTTCCATTGCACCGGAAAGCATTACTCTGGAAAAACCCCTGTTATCGTACTGTCCAAAAGGAAGGGTGCTTATTTTTTCTGCAATCTTCTTCCACTCTTCCATGGAAAAAAGAAAAAGGCAGCGATCAAGCCCCCTTGTTATTACAGCTTTCTTTTTTAAACTCTTGCGAAATTTTGAAGGAATAGCAAGCCTCTTTTTGTTGTCTATTTTATATGTATATTCCCCAATAAACATTATTTAACTCTTAAGAATTTAACTTTAAAAGGCTACTTTTCCACAAACTTTCTTAGTTTTCCCCACTTTTTTCCACAATTTACCTCTGTGCTCCCATTTTATTCCACAAACCATAACTTGTCAACCCTATGTGCCCACACTTAAATATTTTCACTACAAAAAAACCGCCACGCTTTAAGCGGGCGGAAGGTTTATTTTTTTTAGTTAGACTTATTAGTTTTCTTTTTGCAAAGAAAAATCCTCTGGATTAATAGTAAAAGAGTCCCCTTTTTTCAATTCTTCTTTTAAGATAGCTGATGATAAAACATCTCCTATATTGTTTTGTATAGAACGCTGCATTTCTCTTGCCCCAAAGACAGGATCATAACTTAACTCTACTATTTTTTCTTTAAGTTCTTCGGTTACATTAAATTTCATTTCTTTTTTTTCAAGCTGCTTGACTAATTTTTTTAACTGAAGTCCTGCAATATCTTTAAGATTTTCTTTTGAAAGAGGCATAAAAAGAACTGTCTCGTCAAAACGGTTAACAAATTCAGGCCTAAATATGGAGTCTTGAAAAAGCTTTTTTAAAATCTTCTTTTTTACTTTTTCCCAGTCTTCTTTTTTCTCAACGGCATCAAGTATAGTTTGGTATCCGGCATTACTGGTAGCAATAAGCATTGTATTCTTAAAATCTGTCTTTCTTCCCATTGCGTCGGTTAAGTGGCCCTCATCGAGAACCTGCAAAAACAAATTTAATATATCGGGATGCGCTTTTTCTATTTCATCTAAAAGAATAAGCGAGAAGGGATCCTCTCTAACTCCCCCCGTAAGAACTCCTTCCTGCTCTGAAGAGCCAATAAGACGTGAAACATCCGAAATACTTTGAAATTCTGACATATCTATTCGGTTAACTTTTTTTTCTTTCCCAAAGTAAACATCAGCAATAGCTTTTGCCATTTCCGTTTTCCCTACACCGGTAGGCCCTAAAAATAAAAAGCTTCCAATAAGTCCTTTTCTTGTATCAACATCCGCCCTTGACCTCCTTAATGCAATAGAAATAGCCTTTACAGCAGTGTCTTGATTAACCATTCTTTCGTGAAGCAAATCTTCCATATTCAGAAGAACTTCCTTTTCTTTATTTCCTATTTCCCCAACAGGAACCTCTGTCCTCTCAGAGAGAATCTCTTCAACGTGCTTAGGTAAAAGTATTTCGCTCTTTTTTTGATTAATATGAACTACTGATTCCTCCAGTAAATCAAGAGCTTTTTCCGGAAAAGGAACATTTTGTATATATCGATCAGAAAGAGATATTATTTTTTTTAATGCCGAAAAAGAAATTAATTTTCTATATTTTCTTTCAAGCTTAAAAACATTTCTTTCAAGAAGCAAAAGAGTGTCTTCTTGTGTTGCCTCTCTTATTTCTATTTTTTCCAAAAGAGAAAGGATTGAAGGATTTTTTTCCACATATTTTCTAAACCCAAGATAACTGGTAACCCCAATAACCCTAAATGCAGGAACATGAAGATAAGACGACAAAATTCCTGTAATATCAATTGTCCCCGGTCTTTGCTCTCCACCCACAAAGTTATGAAAATCATTGATTATAAGAACTATATTTCCTGCTCTTGCAGCTTCTGAAAAAATCTCCTCTAGAACTTTCTCTGTTTCTTCCATTCCTTGAGCGTGCGCTAAAAGTGATGGCATATCAAGCTCTAAAAATCTTTTATGATTCACCTCCGGAAGACATTCGCCCAAAAAACTTTTTCTTATAATTTTTCTTATAATGCTTTTTCTTCCCGCCCCGGGCTTTCCAACTAAAACGGCACTATTAACTTCATTTCTTGAAAGAACTCTCTCCAATGACTCACCTTCTTTTTTGTGCCCCACAGTTTCCGGAAAACCAGCCATTTTCATCGCTTTCGTCCAATCAATTGCAAAATTATCAATAAAAGGAGTATATCCGGATGCCCACTCTGTTCCTATTCTTCCTTTCTTCATTAAGTTTCTATACCCCCAAGGATCCTCTTTTTTATTTAGCTCTATTTGCCAGGAAGTAAGATGCACCACGTCTTCTTGGCTTAAATCAGCGGCATAAAGTATTTCTTGGAGATATCTGTTATTCTTGCCAAGAGCTACAAAAATGTCTTCGTTTTTAATTCTCTCACTCCCCCTTTCTTTTGCAATGTGAAAGGCATCAATCATGGTCTTCTTAAAACAATCGGAATACTTTCTTTCTTCTATTTTTCCTCTTTCTTTAAATAATTTTCTAAGCTCTTGCATGATGTGTTTTTTGTCCATTAAAATACGATAAAAGACAAAATCCATTTCTTTTGCTTCTTTAAGTAAAGAAAATAGCAAGAGGTAAGAATCAACACCTCCCATTCTGTCGGCCCTTTCGATTACTTTTGCACTTTTAAAATCAAGAAATTCAGCTATATTAACTTCATTTATATTTTCGGCCGCTTCTTTGATATCTATAATGATCTTGGGCTCTTTTATGCTTTTCTCAAAAAAAAGATTTATTTCAAAAAAAAGTAAAGCAAAAGAAAAAGACAGAAAAGAAAGTGCAAAAAGGGGCCAATTCGTTGAGATATACCCAAAAGATTGTCCCAAAAAGAAAAAAAAGAATGTAATAAAAAGAGTAAGAAATATTTTTGAAAAAAAATCAGCATTACGAAAAAAAATAATTTTATCGTAAAAAAGAGCTTTATTGATTGCTGATTTTTTTAAATTGAAATTATCCATATTAAAGAAACAACTCCTCCTATTAAAATAAGAAAAGGAAGAGCTATCCAAAATAAAAAAACAAAAAAACCAATGATGAAAACAAAAATCTGCAAAACAACACCTATGCAGATAACAGAAAAACGAACAATCATTCCCATAAAGCGAGAAAAAGCATTAAAAAAAATTGCTTCGGCAAACCTTCCGATATCAAATCCTCTTCCGTAAGAAATTTTATACCTTCTCCACGGAGAAAAAAGAGTTTCAAGCAAAAAAGGAATAGAAAAATAGTCTAAATTAAAGCGAAGAATATTTTTCCATTTTAAAAAAATATCTTTAAGAGCGGTAACGTAATGCCACAAAAACCAATCAGTAATTATGTTTCTTTTTTCCACTATTTGCCACATGATGCCATTATAATATAACTAAATATAAGACACAAGACTCGCCTTTTAAAATAATATATCCACTATGTTAATTGACATGAAAAAACAATAAATAAAAGGTCTTGACAACATTTGCTTTAAAACTATAATAGTGCCAGTAAAAAGGTCGGTGCACTTTAAGCGTAACGATTTAAAATTAATTTTTCTTTATAAAAAAGAATTTATAATTATGTTCAATTCAGACCAAAACGAACTTAATAAAAAATTTTTCGCAATGAGCGAGGATGACCTCGGAGATGACTTAGATGATGATCTCGGAGATGATTTAGACGACGATCTCGGAGATGACTTGGATGATGATCTCGGAGATGACTTAGATGATGATCTTGATCTTGATGACGAAGATTTAGACTGGGATGAAGATGACGACATGGACGAAGAAGAAGGTGGCGAAGAAGAAGGTGGCGAAGAAGAAGGTGGCGAAGAAGACTGGTAAAATACTGAAAAAACAAAAAGCCCCGCACATTTCTTTGTGCGGGGCTTTTATTATATCCGATTTATTTTTTTTCCTTTACTTTTATTTCTTTTCCTTTCTTTTTCTTTGGCTCTGTTTTCGGTAAAGTTACCTTAAGAACACCTTTTTCATAAACAGCATCGGTTTTATCTTCATTTACCTCACTTGGCAACCTTACTGCTCTTTGAAAAGAGCCTTTACGTATCTCTCTTCTCCAATAATTCTTTCCTTTCTCGCCTTCTTCTTCCTCCTCGCTAAAGTTTCCGGAAACCTTTAAAAGACCATCTTCA
Organism: Candidatus Nealsoniibacteriota bacterium; assembly: GCA_003560095.1. Lineage (GTDB taxonomy): Bacteria > Patescibacteriota > Minisyncoccia > Minisyncoccales > PWPS01 > PWHW01. The sequence continues at coordinate 24,805 of PWJI01000050.1, read as the reverse complement.
ACCCAAACATCTACATTTTCAGGACTTATATTGGGCAAATTAATTTCAGCTACCACATCTTTTTCGGTTTCGTAAACATCCATATCAGGATCAAACGACTTCTTGGAAAAAACCGGAAAAAACCAATCATCATCGTTAAAAAAATTTTCTAATTCTCCGAATGTTTTTCTTGGAATAATGTTCATAATTATTTTTATTGGTTTATATCCGACCTTTTTGGCACTCTATGTCCTATAGTGCCAATTTAATTATATCTTTCACTACTATCTTGTCAAGACCCTTGTTAAAAAAATATTTCTTACTTTCCGGTATATTTTAAATTAATTGCTTATTTTTGAAAAAATTTTATAATAAGCTAATGAAAGTTTTTGAGCTTTATTTTAATCCAAAAAACGAAAGAAAAATTTCAGAAAGCTTCCAGTATAAGCCAAAAGATGCTTATGAGGGAAAACTGGGAAGAATTTATCTAATAGGAGAAATATCCGATCCTGAGTCAAGGGATCGTTCTTTTTTGCAAAATATTTTTCATGTTACCAAAGAACATTTTTATAAAAACACCTCCCTCTCTCCCGAAAAAGCACTAAAAGAAACTCTTCAAGAAGTAAATGATTTTATTGCTAAAAATAAATATGGTGACAGGCTAAGTATAGTAATTATTTCTTCAAAAAATTTTGATCTAAATCTCGCGAAAATAGGAAGAATAAAAATATTTCTCTTAAAAAAAGAAAAAGCAAAAGACATAGGAGAGGATGCGGGAACAGAAAAGACAAATCTCTTCCATGACATGGTTTCGGGGAAAATGAAAAAAGAAGAAAGGTTAATGGTTTTAACCTCGGAAATATATGATTTTTTCAGAAAAGAAAAGTTATTGGAGGAAATAACAAACAAAGGACCCTCCCAAGAAACAATAGAAAAAATATCAAAACTTCAAAAAGAAAAACAACCTAATTCTTCCGGGGTTGCTTTTATTATAGATCACGCTATTTCTTTAAAAGAAAAAGAAACCAAGGTTATCTCTAAAGAAAGAAATGAAAAATTTTCTTTTCGAAAAGTTTTTTTAAAAAATATATCCTCTCTTTCTAAGCTTAGAGCTTTAAATTTAAAGAATAATATTCCGGAAATAAAAATCAAAAGACCTTCCTCAGAAAAAAATCCTTTCTTTCTTGTGGCTCTTCTTGTTGCTGTTATTCTCTTGGGAGCAATAGCAATAAAAATAGAAAACAACATTAGGACAAAAAAAGATAGAGAGAAAATAATCCTTATAGAAGAAAAAATCTCAGAAGGAAAAGAAGGAAATAATATTCCCCTAATGAAAGAAGCTCTTGAAGACCTTTCTTTCTTGATTGAAAAAGAGTCTTTTGAGAAAGAAGCAATGGAAATGCATAGCTCGCTGGAAAAACACCTTGAAGATCTTTTTCCGAGAGAAGAAGTTGATAATCTTTCTTTAGTAGGCACGGTTGAAAAAATGAATCCCGACCAAATATCTCTACTTAATGAAAATGTTTATCTTTTTTCTTCATCTTCTTCTGACGTAATTGTGATGAATACTCAAAGTGGGCAAGCTAATTTACAAAATCTACCAACTGAAAATAACATATCACTTTCTTCTCCTTCAAGCGAAAAAGTTATTGCCTTCTCTCCTCCAAATAATCTTTTTTTTGTTACCGGGGAAAACTACTCTTTGCTAAAAATTAACCTAATTGAAGAGCAACAAGAATTTGTTTCTCTTTCTTCTTTTTTGAGAAGGCCTTATTTCTTAGATTCAAAAGGAAGAATTGTTTACTACATAGAAAAAGATCCTATTTCTTGGATTAATCAAGAAAAAGCATTTGTAAAAAATGGAAAATCTCTTTCCATTGATGGTTCAATATTTGTTTTAGATAGTGAAAATAAAATACACAAATACCACAAAGGAGAAAAAGAAGGTACTATAAATTATTCTGTCTTCCCTCCTTTAAAAAATAAAGGAAAAATTTACACTCATCCAAACACCCCTCTATTTATTGCGGACAAAAAAGAAAAAAGAATTATTATTCTTGAAAAAGACGGCACAATTATAAATCAAATCTTTAATGAGAAGTTTGCACTTCTTAAAGATATTACGATAACTCCCGACGGAAAAAAAATATACCTCCTTTTGGGAGAGGAGGTATATTCATTAGGTCTCTAATTCTTCTATTTTAACTCGACTACAGCTCCAGCATCTTTGAGATTTTTTTCAATTTCCTTTGCTTCTTCTGCAGGAACGTTTTCTTTGATTACTTGAGGACCTTCTGCCGTGCCATCAACTAAATCTTTTGCCTCTTTGAGTCCTTTGTTGGTAATTGTCCTTACTACTTTAATAACCTCTATTTTCTTTTCTCCGGCTTCTTTTAGCTCAACAGTAAATTCTTTCTTTTCTTCTCCACCCTCTTCCTGGTCTCCGGAAGCACCGGCAACGGGAGCCGCTGCAGCAACTGGTGCTGATGCCGATACTCCAAACTTCTTCTCTAAAACTTTTACAAGCTCAGAAAGCTCTAAAACAGTGAGCTCTTCTATGCTTTTTACAAGCTTCTCGAACTTTTCGGGAACCTCAATAGATTCCTCTTCTTTTGATTCTTTGGTTTCTTTTTCCTCCTCTTTTTGAGTAGGTTGATTTCTCTTTTCTTCAGCCATATTTTTATAATTTAACTAATAATTTTTACTTTTTTTCTTTTTAAAGCTAAGACTTTGCCTTAGAGAGAACAGTTAAAAGATCTCTTGTATTTCCTTGCAAAACTTGCAAAAATCCTGATGCAGGAGAAGAGATAGATCCAACAAGTTTAGAAAGAAGCTCTTCTCTGGTAGGAAGATCGGCAATCTCTTCAACCTCTTTAGCGCTTAGGTTTTTTCCCTCAAAAACACCTCCAAGGATAGAAATCTTTTCTTCTTTTTTAAACTCTTTTATAATTTTTGCCACTCCTGCACTATCGCCAAAACTAAAAACAAATCCCACCTCTCCCTCAAGAGAAAGAGGATCAAAATCAATTCCCTCTTTCTGAAAGGCTATTTTTGCAAGAGTTTTTCTGGCAACAGTCATTTTAGCTTCTCCTTTTTTAAGCTTACTGCGCAAAACACCGGAATCGTTTCCTTTTATACCCTTAAAGTTAATAAAGAAAACTCCTTCTTGCTTTGATATGTTTTCGCAAAGCTCATTAACAATCTCTTTTTTCTTTTCTTTAGTAATTGTTGTCATAATAATTACTCCAAAATTTTAACCTTTACGACCTTTGTTTAAATAAAAAAATCTGCAAAAAACGCAGACCAAGATAAGGTAATTTATAGATATCTTCCTCGGTAGGATTTTTAAGCTTTAGCCCCTACTGTCTGCGGATAAATGCTCTAACATTATATCTAATTGGTAATTTTTGTCAAATTTTCAATTACTTGATTTATTTTTTGAGCAAAAATATTTGCTGCATCAGGTCCATTTCCGGTAACAATATTTCCATCACTAACAACTTCTTTCCCATCATACTTTGCTCCTTTTTCTTTTATTAGTTTTATTGGTTTTTTTTGAGTATCAGAAGACCAAACAGTAGCTCTCTTGCCTTTTAAAAGTCCGGCATTTGCTATCACTATCGGAGCAATACATATGGCTCCCAAAACAATATTTTCTTCAAACGTCTCTTTTGCAATTTTGTAAAAATCATCATTATCTAAATAATCAAGTGCTTTTGGTCCTCCAACAAAAATAATCGCATCAAACTCTTTTACATTTATTTCTTCTTTTTTTAACCTCACATTCGCCTCTCCTCCGTAAACCCCAATAGCAAGTCCTTTTTCTGTACTCGCTGTTTCTACAAAGAAGCCCTTGCTCTCAAAAAAAGATTTGGGAATAAAATATTCTTCATCTCTAAACCCTTTAAAGGCAATTATCATCAAGATTTTATTTTTCATTTTTACCTAAGATACTTATTTCTTGCTTCTATATGTTCTTTATGTGTTCTGCTAAAAACTGTCTCTCCTGTAGGTTTAGATAAATAGTAAAGATATTCTGTTTTTTTAGGATTAATAGCGGCACGAATACTTTCTATACTCGGATTACATATTGGACCCGGGGGTAATCCTTCTTGAAAATAAGTATTATAGGGAGAATTAATCCTTGTTTCAGATATCGGAATCCTCACAGACCTTCTTTGAGTAAGATAGCTAATTGTAGCATCTATTTGAAGACGCATTCCCTTTTCTTTTCTCTTTTGGATAATACCGGAAACAATACGCTTATCTTCGTACGTGATAACCTCCTTCTCTATAAGCGATGCAATAGTTATTACTTCAAATAAAGACATTTCTTTTTCGCCAATCTCTTCCTTTATTTCATTAAAGACTTTTTCTTCAAATCGCAAAAGAAAAAATCTTACCACCTCTTCCATGGGAGCTTTCGGAGAAATAAAATAAGTATCCGGAAAAAGATATCCCTCAAGATTAACGTCTTTAGGCTTTTCTTTTAAAACATCAATTTCCCAGTCTTTTTTGCCATGGAATTGCTCTACAACATTTTCTCCGTCATAGAAAGGAGGCTTCCCGGCAATTTCGAAAAACTCTTCTTTTGAGCCATATCCGTTTTCCTCTAAAAAGCCAGCTATATCATTTAAATTCCATCCCTCAACAATAGTTATTCTTTTATCCTCTAAGGAAGAAATGTCTTTCATTATAGAAGAAACACTCATTGATGGAGAAAAAACATAACCCCCGGGCATAATTTTTTTTCCTTTTTCGGTAATTGCACCATATAAAGTAAAAAAATAATCTTTCCTTATAATGCCTTTTTTTTCCAGTCTTTTTGCGATTCCAGACATGCCTTCTCCGGAAGATATACTAAAAAATATTTTCTCTTCGCTATCGCTTTTAGGAATATAAAATCCTGTATAGAAAAAAACACCCAAGAAAGAAACTCCTAAGAATATTAATATAAATAAAGCGATAATAGTTTTTTTTATGTAATTCATATAAGTGGCACAAAAGAAAATCCGGGATATTCTTTTTCTTTAAAGCTACTCCCCTCTTTAATAAATAAAAAAATAGAAGAATTTATCGGCATAACCACCCGCCCACCATCCTTTAGTTGCTTTATTAATTTTATTGGTAGTTTTTTGTCACGATCAGCAGCCGATATTAAAATACAATCATAGGGTGCGTTTTCTTTTTTTCCTTCTCTCCCATCTCCTAGAAAAAGCCTTACAACTCCTTTTTTTAAAAAATTATACTTTTCAATATTTTTCTTGCCAAATTCATACACCTCAGGAACAAGCTCAATACCACAAACCAATCCTTTGTTTTTTTTGACTTCATTTCCGTTACTTACTAAAAAAGCCAGAAGGGCTGTTGTCCATCCTGATCCAAAACCAATATCCATCACTGTATTTCCTTTTTTGACATCAAGTAACTTAAGCATAAATGCAACAACTTGCGGTTGCGATATCGTTTGACCACTTCCAATAGGAAGTGGAAGATCTTGATAAGCAAATTTTTTCTTTGCTTCAGGAACAAAATCAACACGATCAATTTTACAAAAAGCTTCATAGAGAGCATTTTCTTTTAAAAAAGCTTTTTCTTTTAAATATTCAGGAAGATGCATTTTGCTTTTTAAAAAAATACTGAGAAAGAACTTTTATTCTTTCGATAAAACCAATTCTATCGATAAAAAGCTTTCCATCAAGATGATCTATTTCATGTTGAAATATCACCGCCATTAATCCTTCAGCTTCCAAAGAAATAGATTCCCCTTCTTGATTTAACGCCTCCACTTTTACTTTATTAAAACGTTCAACATTCGCCCAAACTCCCTTCAAGCAAAGACAACCCTCCTTTGTTTTAATTTTTTCTTTTCCTTTTTTTGTTATTTTCGGATTTATGAAAGAAAAAATATCTTCTTCTGCTTTTATAAGAATAATTCTTTTTAATTCTCCTATTTGGGGAGCAGCAAGCCCAACACCGTCTTTTTCCAAAAGAATCTCTTTCATTTCTTCAATTAATTTTTTTGTCTCTTGATTGTATTGAACTTCTTTAGATTTTTTCCTTAAAGTCGAATTATAGTAGCTTAATACTTTTCTTTTCATATCTTTTTCTTAAATAATAACGAATTAATTTTAGCAGAACAAGGGCTTTTTGACAAATAAAATATCGCTTATATAATGAAATAATAATTTAACTCTTCCTACATATAAACATATGGATATTAATAGCTTTAACCTAGATCTTGGTGGCAGCATGTATTTGGCAGATATTCTCGATATTCTTATTATTGCCGTACTATCATACATTGCAATTCTTTTTTTAAAGCAAACACGCTCACTTACAGCATTTATCGGAATTCTTTTGCTTGGAATACTCTATGTTCTTGCGCGAATATTTCATCTTTATATAACCGCCCTAATACTTCAATCTTTTTTTAGTATTTTTATTGTTGTTCTTGTGATAGTTTTTCAAGATGAACTAAAAAGATCTTTTGAGCTAATTGCTACATCGGGAACAAGAAGAGTAAAAAACAAAGCCTTTTCTTCTTTTTCCTCAACCATTTTTTCTGTTGTACAAGCAACCTCCAACTTGATGCGAAAAAAACACGGGGCACTAATTATTGTTCCCGGGCAAGAGCTAGTAGAAAGACATACAAGAGGAGGAAACCTTCTTGACGGAATTGTAACCGCTCCTCTTATTGAGAGTATTTTCGACCCCAAGTCTCCGGGGCATGATGGAGCTCTAATAATAAACAAAGATCGCATTACAAAATTTGGCATTCACCTTCCCCTATCACAAAACCTAAAACAAATAAAAGAAAGAGGAACAAGGCACAGTGCGGCACTAGGTATTTCTGAAAAGTCAGATGCTCTTGCAATTGTAGTTTCAGAAGAGAGAGGAGAAATATCTGTTGCAAAACAAGGAAGAATGAAAACTCTTAAAGATACTCGCGAGCTGGAAAAGCACCTAAACCAACACTATAAAGAAAAATTTCCGGAAAAACCATACAACTTCTTCAAAAGTCTCTTTAGAGAAAGAACCTTAGAAAAAATATCTGCTATTTCTATCGCTCTTCTTGCTTGGTTTTTTGTTGTTTTTCAGGCAGAAATAATTCAAAGAGATTTTAATGTTCCTATTAGTTATAGAAATATTCCTGAAGAAAAGATAATCAAAGAAACTGTGCCCGAAACTGTAACAGTAACGCTTTCCGCCAGAGGACAAACAATATTAAATACACTTTCCCCTGAATCAATAAGAATAAGTATCCCAGGAGAAAAAATAGAGTCGGGAATAAATGAAATAGAACTTGAAAAAGCTAATATAACTCATCCCTTTAATGTTTCGGTAGTAAATATAAATCCTTCTGTTATTAATGTGCAAGCACAAGAATACAAAAAAGAAGAATTATTGATAGAAGCAAACTTTATTGAAATACCAAATAATTTAAAAATAAAAGAAGTTTCTATTAGTCCGGATAAAGCAATTGTACTAATTCCCGTAGAAGAAGATACTCCTGATTATATTTTAACCGAAGAAATAAGTTTGGAAAATATAAGAAATACAGAAAATTTTGAAACTAAAATTGCTCTTCCCGATTCTTACAGTCTTCACGAGGATTCTCCCCGAAATATTAATGTCACTCTTATTAGTGAAAAAGAAGAAAAGAAAGAAGAAAAAGAAGAGGAAAGCTAACTGCTTGTTTTTACTTTTAAATAAAAGGGTAGGCTATCTACCCTTTTTTATTTGAAAAAACAATAAATTACACTTTTAAAGTTTATAGATTTTTTGTTTTTTATAAACTATAATTAAATAATTATGGATGATGTAAAAAAAATAACAAACCTAATTTCTTCACCGTCCAAAGAAGACTTGCAGCTAATAGCACGTGCCTTTGAATTTTCAAAAAAAGCACATGAAGGACAAAAAAGACTATCAGGAGAACCTTACTTTAATCACCTTTGCGAAACTGCAAAAATATTAGCCAATCTAAGAATGAGCCCTATAACAATTTCTGCCGGTCTTTTACACGACACCATAGAAAATGGTGTCACAAAGGAAAAAGAAATAAAGGGAAATTTTGGAGATGAAGTACTTTTTTTGGTGCAAGGAGCTACAAAACTTGGGAAATTGAAATACAGAGGAGTAGAAAGACATAACGAAAGCCTCAGAAAATTATTTGTTGCTGTTTCGCAAGATATCAGGGTGATTATTATCAAGCTTGCCGATAGGCTGGACAACATGAAAACATTGGAATACATCCCAAAAGAAGAAAGAGAAAGAATAGCCAAAGAAACACTGGAAATATATGTGCCAATAGCTTATCGCCTAGGAATAAGAAAACTCAATCGTCAATTAGAAGATATTTCTTTTCCTTTTGTTTATCCGAAAGAATACGAAAAAACAAAATCTCTCTTAAAGCAAAAAAGGAAAGAAGATTACCAAAAATTAGATAAGTTTCAAAAATCAATTCGCAAAGCACTGGCAAAAAACGGAATTACAACTTTTGTGCTTGATTATAGAATAAAAACATTTTACAGCCTATACAATAAATTACTTAGAAAAGATTGGAATATAGAAAAAATACACGATATATCGGCTTTGAGAATAATTCTCTCAGATGTTGATGATTGCTATAAGGTTATGGGAATAATCCACGGCATATGGCGCCCTCTTCCGGGAAGAATTAAAGACTATATTGCCTTTCCCAAGCCAAACGGGTATCAAGCCCTTCATACAACAATATTTACCGGATATGGAAATGTTGTTGAGATACAAATCAAAACAAAAAAAATGCACCAAGAAGCAGAATACGGAATTGCTTCACATGTTGCTTATAAAGAGAAAAATAATAAAAGTAAAATAAGTTCAAGCTTTGAATGGATAAAAAAACTTTTACCTTTTAAAAACTTTTTCGACGAAAAAAGTTTTAATAAAGAAATTAACCATGAAGATATACCTTCTTGGATAAAAGAGCTTGTAGAATACCAATCTTCCGAGAGAAAAAATACCGAATTTGCAGAAAATTTAAAAAAAGACTTTTTTCAAGAAAGGATATTTGTCTTCACTCCAAAAGGAGATGTTATTGATCTGCCTATTGAATCAAGTCCGGTTGATTTTGCGTACGCAATTCACTCTGAAATTGGAAACTCTATTGGCGGAGCGAAGGTTAATGGCAAAATGGTTTCGCTAAATAGTCGCCTTAAAAACGGAGACATAATAGAAATTATAGTTAATAAAAAAAACAAGCCTAGTCAAAAATGGCTTGAGTATGCAAAAACAGCAACCGCAAAAAAACACATAAGGTCAATGCTGCAAAATCAAAATAAATAAGTTTTCTTAAATTAGCAGCAAAAATATAATTTAAAAATAGACTAAGATTGCTCTATCTCTATAGCCATTCCATCCACAAGGGCAACTGAGATTTTTTCATAAGCAGAGTTAATTATTCTCTGAAAGGTGCTTTGAGAAGTATTCATTTTTTCAGCACACTCTATTTGGTTAAAATTTTTTATGTTTTTTAATCTTAGCGCTTCTACTTCTTCTTCGTTTAATTTAACCACTCTTAAGTCTCTAAGAGGAACTCCTCTTGGCTTAAAATATGTAACACAAGGACAATAAGAGACTTTTCTTCTGCTTCTTGGTCTTGGCATGGTTTGAAAATAAATGAATTTTAATTATTATAATACATAAGAAGGCCCCCCTCCGTCCCGAGAAATCGGGACGGATCCTAAGGCCTTCTTTTTATTCCTGACCCTCTATTTTGGCTAATTCCTCTTTAGCTCCTTCAAGTTCTTTTTCCAATTCTTCTATCTCTTCTTTCAAAATTTCCTTCTCTTCTTTTTTCGAAAAAAAGAATCTGCTAGCTCTTCTATTATAAGCAAATCCACAGCCACAAGGCCCCATTCCTCTTCCTGTTTTAGGACCAAAGCCCAAGGGTCCTGTTTGATCAAATCTTGGCATAATTTAATTTATTGATTAATAAACCGACCTTTGTAGTTTTAAATATATACCCATAACTATTTTTTGTCAATACCAAAAAACCCCCTCTTTTTAAAGAGGAGGCGCTATATTTTTCAGCTTTTTCTTTTTCTATTTACAGCTTACATTAAAAGAGCTACAAGAAATATTTCCTGAATATTCTTGAGGAAAGTTTGTATTGTCAACGCAAAAATTATCTCCCCCCTCAAGATCTACCGCTACGCAATAACTCTTATCTCTTGTATGTAAAACAAGATCATATTCTTCTTTTATGTCTCTTAACTCCTCATTTTCCATTGCTTTGTTATAACTCGAGTTCATTGCGTACTCAACCTCTAACAAAGACCTTGCTTGGGTTACTGATGATTTCCTAGTTGCATTTTCAGCAGCCCACTGAGCTCTTTGCATTTCTTCTTCTATCATCTTATCTACATCAATATATTCAGAGGGAGGCGTTAAATTGAAGTTTTTGTTAAAGCTATGATAATTAACAACAAACTCTATTTTCACCTCTTCTATTTCATCTTTCCAAAAATCATACTCTTCATAAGTAGTAGTGCTTTTTGTCTTCAAAATTCTTCCATTGTCAATCCAAAGATAGCTTTTCGTGTCATCATTACTTTCTTCTATAGCATACATCATCTCTTCTTTTAATTCTTTTTTATCTTCTTTGGAGATAGGCAAAAATTCAAAAATACCATAATCATCCATTAGCTCAAAGAAAAAATCTACCATATTTTCTTCGTTAATTTTGGTTTCATATTTTTTAACACTCTTTCCGTTTAGTATGTCACTTTGAACATCAACCACTTTTATTATATTTCTATCTAAGGAGCGTAACGAAATTTCTTTTATTTCGTTTAAAATATCTTCTCCTTTCATTATATCAATATCTCCTACATCAAAACCATAAAAAAACAATTCTCTACTTACTTCTTCTATCAAAATATCTATTTTATCAAGAGGTTTTCTAACAATTAAAGCATCCTTCCCTAAATACTCTTCTGCTTCTTCTCTTTCTCGCTCAGAAATATCTTCAACATGAAAATCATCCATCCTTCCGTAAATGTTGTCATTGATGTAAGACAAATATCCTTCAAGCTCTATTTCTCCCGCATAATTATCTTTCCCTTTAATAATCCCTTCTATTTTTATATTATTTTCTAAGGATTCTACCTTAACGTTTCCCAAAAAATTTAAAAACTCACCTCCTTCTTTTTTATAATTCATTTCAATATCCATACCATAAGAATCAAAATTTCTTAGATTTCTTTGAGCTCTTATAACTTCATTTTCTTGGCTTTCTATCTTAGGTTCTATTCTTTTTTTAATATCCTCAATTTTATTTAATAAATCAGTTAGAGCTTTTTCTATTTCCTCTTCTCCTCTGCCGTAAACAAAATCAAAAAGATTGGAGGCAGCTTTTTCAATTTTCAACACTCTTTCGTATTGATAGAGCGCCTCTTGTGAACTACCTTCTCCCGTTTTTGTCAGAGAAAAAATTCCAAAAAAAACAAAAAAGAGCAATAATACTCCTATATAAATTTTATTTTTCATTTTATTTTTATAATTTTTAATTTATACCTTGTTTATTTTTACCACAATCCTTAAATAATGGCAAAAAATAATTTTGACCGGAATTTTTCTATATAAATTTTTTTATGATTTAAGGTAAATACAGAAGCTCTCCATGAACTCTATAATCACCCTCTACTTTTTTAACAAAATAAGGGTGAGTGTACCATTCTGGAGTTTCAAAATCACCGCAACAAGGACCAAAACGAACAGCCTCTCCATTTTCTCTTATAAGACTAAATTCAAACCTAAACTCCTCTTTGGAAACTTCTGTTGTATCTTTTATCTCGACTTTCTCAACATCATATCCCGGAGAATCAAAACCTATTGTTCTTGCAGTCCACTCTAGTTGCTCACGCTTATCATCTTCTGTCGGGCGAAGATTATTGTTGTGATCCGTCTCTTTAAAACCAAGATATATCTCAGCCGCTTTTTCATATTCTCCTGTAATATACATATATTCAAGAAAATCAAGTAAAACATTTTCTGCTTCATCTACTATATAGTATCCTTCTTTCTCATCCTTTTCTTTCTCTTCTTTTTTAGATTCTTCGTTTTTTTCGCCCTCCTCTTCTTCACTTTTCTTTTCTTTTTCTTCTTTATTGCTATCTTTTTCATCTTCTTGTTCTTGAAAATCATCCTCATTTTTATCAATCTCTTTTAAAGATTTTCTTTCAAATGAAAAATCTCCTCCGATTTCTCCAATTTCTTGATTTACTAAAACAATGCTTGTTCCTGCCACTATAGCAGCAAATGATATTATTAAGAGTCCTATTGTTGTTGGTATTTGTTTTTTCATAAATTATTTAATTAATTTTTATTTTCCGATTATACCATAAAAATAAAACTGTCCCACGCCCTCGCGCACTTTTTTTGTGAAATATTTTTGTTATCCGTTTTGTAAAAAACTATTCTAAGTCAGTAGGATCAACAAGCTGTCCCATAAAAAGAATAGTTTCCGTCTTTGCTTCTTCTATTACAAAGAAAAATGGCTTATTGAATTCCACTATCGGAGTGGGCTCTTCTTCAACAGGCATGTCTGCATCCCAATACTCTACTGCTGTAACCGCCGCCGCTTCCGTTCCTTCTTCTTCTACTTCAATAAAAGATTTGTGGATAACGCTATTTATAAATATATTATCTTCCATAGCTTCCAAGTCAGCCATTTGTGAAAAATCTGCATCCGCTATATTAAAAGCATTTCTTATTCCTAAATCTTTCAGCGTGTCACTAAGCTCCAAACTACTTCTCATAGTAAATTTTGGTAAACGCAAAATTATTTCACCCCTCCTTCTAGGTCTCATTTCTCCAAAACCTTCTTCTATGAATTCTCTATAAAGATCACTTAAGCTTCCCTTTTTAGGCATGAAGGCATGAAAAAGATAATCTCCTTCTTTGTACTCTATGGTCACCGCCTGCATTTCCTCATTCATTGTATGAAAGTAAGAACTTTCTCTTTGCATCATATCTATTTCTTTTTCTTCTACTCCGTAAAATAATCTCTTTTCGGTGTTTCTTTCATTAAATTCGTTCTCCCAAAATCCTTTAAAATAAATGGCATTTATCAAGTAACTAATAACATCATCTGAAATAGGCCCCGAATCAATAATTTCCGGTATGAGTCCATTGGTTTTATCACTAACCCATTTGTTTATCGATTCTCCTGTGGAAGGAAGATAGTCTATCTTGGCATCAAAATATTTTTCCCCATCCTTTTTATAACTATCCAAGAAAGGAATGTTCTCTTTTAGAAATAGAGCATTCGCAACAGAAACCTCCGTGCTTTCGGAAACTTCTTCCAAATGAACTTTAAGCTCCAATGCTTCTTTTTTTATTTCTTTCTCTTCCATTCCTATAAGAACGAGAGCCTTTTTCATTTCTTCCTTTGTATTGCCATCTGCTCCGATATAAGCAAGGAGCATGGCTGTATGAATACTATAGGGAGAAATAAAAATGTTCTTTTTTTCATCCAGTTCTTTAGTAAAAACCTCAAAAGAAAAATCTTCACGAGAAGAAATATCACCCACAGAAATTTCATCCACAGAAACATCATCCACGAAAATATCATCTTTATCTTGATCTCTTTGACTTAAAAATAAAACACTTGCTCCCGCTACTCCGGCAACAAGTAAAATTATTAAAATTCCTACTACTGTTGATATTTGTTTGTTCATAAATTCTTTAATTAATTTATATTGCCCAATTGTACCATAAAAATAAACTGTCCTACACCTTCGCGTACTATTGTTTTATTAAAAAATAATTACGAATAAAAGAAAACTATTTCCTATTTTTATTTTACTTGACAAGAAGAAATATTACTAAAGTTTCCTTTACTGTCAACTAATTGAATATCAACATATACATAAGATTTATAACCACTAAAAAAATCAGGATAATCATCTGTCTTTCCTTCTGTATGCTCAAATCCACAAACAGGATCTCCTTTTACATTATAATTCATCTCTTGCCATTCAAGTTCTTGCTGTCCTCCAAGATCTGGAATATTAATACGATACCTAACTCTTAGCTTTACAATATCACCGTCTTTATCTGAATACCAAAAACCGGTAGATCCTTCCTCACAAAAAGCAAGAACACTTGGTGTTCCATTAGCTAAAATCTCAAGGTTGCAGTCATCTTCTTTTGTTTCTGCAAAAAACTCTTTATCCTCCTGAACCTCTTCTTCTCTTTCTCTTTGAGTATCTTCTATTCTTTTTTGCTCTATTTCTTTTTCTTCTATTTTTTTACGAACATCACTTGGTGGGCGCTTGTTTTTATCTAGTGGCTTATAGCTCTCTTTAGACGACTCTTCAACATAATCCATCATAATATTAATCGCTTCCGTTGATACCATCTCTGCCCCACTCCCACTAAAATTAGAAGCTCTTCCAAGTATTGCCGCAGTTGCTTTTGCGGTTTCGGTTGCTTCAATTACCGCTTCTTGACACTTCTGCGCTTCTTCAATAGCTCCCTCTTTATTATCGGCAATATCTGCATAAGCTTGTCCGCTTCGCCATCTTTCTACAGAATCTCCACAACCGCTCTTAGCAACATTGTCTATTGCTGCACTTCCCATGAAAATTCCGCCGCCAATTACGGCAACAGTCACAACCGCGGCTACAATAGAAATAAACCCATTTTTATTGTTTTTTATTTGCATAATGTTTTTTCATTATCACCAAGAAAAACAATTCCCGAAGACACTGCAATAATTTTTTCATTAACAAAAGTTACGGCAGCTAATGGGGTTTTTGATGTTTCTTTAAACCGGTAAGTAGTTAAAGTGTCATCTCCTGCTTGCTCCGATATCGTGCAAGTGGGTGTTCCAAAAACAGCCTGAACGCTGTTTTTTGTTGCTCTTTCGTTAAAAAATAATGGACTAATGTTATTGTTTATAAATTCATCTGTTGCAGAAAAACTTCTCTCTTCTTTAAAAAACCTATTTTCGAAAATAACTTTTTTATTATACGGCTCACCATAAAACCATACCTCAAACCAAATTGGCTCACTTCTTTTTACTGGTACTCCTTCTTTTATTTCATCATAGCTTACAATTATCAAATATGCTTCCGGAATTCCTCTTGTTTCAATAAATATATTTCTTATATCCTCCCTTTCTGAATATTCATTGGTAAAAAAAGAAAGTGACGGAATTTTTTTAGAAATGTTATTAAATTGGTTTTTTGTTTTATCGACAACAAACGTAAATGCCTCTATAGCCGCTTGCTCCCTTCCCATTCCTCTCTCCCTAAGTTCAGAAAAAGTGTTATAAAAATTATACCCAAACCAAAGAAGAAATATAAAAATCGCTATAGATATAATTCTCTTTCCTGTTTTAATCAATTTAAATGCAAAAAAAACCGTAGCTTTTATTGTTCTAAAAAAAGTACTCCTTATATCTTTTTCTTTTCTTCTAATCTCTTTTTCACTATCTTCCATCAGATTAAATACCAATAAATAATAATTAGATGATGTAACTATACCACAAAACAAAAACCCGAGGAAATCCTCGAGTTTTTCTTGAATTCAACTATTACAATTAAACTATTTATGAACAAAACGATTTATCGTGTCGCTCGAGAACGACATGACAAACTGTTTTCTATTCTTCTTTTGAGAGGCGTCCAAACTGATCCGCTATTCTTTACAGATTTCTCTCTTTCACGTGCGGCCATTTCAGAAATATAGGCTTCATAATAAACTAGGCTTAAGGGAATATAAGGCCTTGAGGAAGTTATTTCTCCGTTATTGTGCTCTTTAATTCTATTCTTTAGATCTCCTGTCGATCCTCTGTAAAACCAATTCTTCTTACTGCTTTTTAGAACGTAGAAATACCACATAAATTTTTCGAACAACACGACCTACTATATCGCTCACAAACAATGTGGGCAAGTCACGTCGTTCGAGAACGACGTGGCAGGCCATGTCATTCGCGAATGACATGGCAGGGGCGGCAGGATTCGAACCTACAACCTAGGGTTTTGGAAACCCCCGCTCTGCCAATTAGAGCTACGCCCCCGTATCCCGTTTTTTCGGGAAAATATATTCTCTAGACTCAAAATTATAATGAACTGTTTTACTTAAGTTTCATTTTATGCACTGTATGTTTCTTGCACCACTTGCAGTGCTTTTTGAGCTTCATTTTATCGTTTTCTATATTTTTTCCTTTTGTAACCTGAACATGATAGTTTGCTTTTTTGCAATCCTCACATTCAAATTTTATAAATGGTCTTTTTGTTTTTGTTGCCATATTTTTTTATCATTTATTTTTTCTGAGCCGAGACCGGGATTTGAACCCGGGGCCTTTCCCTTACCATGGGAATGCTCTGCCACTGAGCTATCTCGGCACTTCTTTAAATAACACCAACCTTGTTTAATACACCTTTATAGTATAGAAACTAGACTAATCTTTTATTCCTAAACGAAAATCCCGAACTCGATTTAAGATATTTTTCAAAATTTCTGGCAAGTATTTTGCTTCTAAATGCACCATACCAAGCCAGGCTATAAATATCTTCTGTTCTTGTATATTTCACCTCTTTTCTACGATGCTCTCCAAGTCTTCTTCTCAGATCAGAAGTCATCCCAACATAATACGTTTCATCTTTTTTGGATTTAAGAATATAAACGTAATACATAGCTACCCCACTCCACTAACGCTTCGCGGGACACCCCTTCGCTCTTTTATAAAAACAAAAATTTTTAATTTTAACTATTTAGTGCCTCGCACCGCGTAGCTCGTAAATGGAATGAACGAGCGAAGTGGTGGGCCGGGAGGGACTCGAACCCCCGAAGGCTTGCGCCAGCAGGTTTACAGCCTGCTCCAGTTGACCACTTTGGTACCGACCCCAAGCTTTAAAAATACTCCGTTATTTTATCATAGCCAATCTATTTTTTCAACTAAACGAGTTTTCCCACTCTTGCATCGTAAAACAATTGCCGTGCCCCGGGTATATAACCGCTTCTTTTGCAATATTTTTTCTTAGTTTCTCAAGTGTTTCTTCTATCTTTTCTTGATTGCCTCCGGGAAGATCTGTTCTCCCGTGTCCTCTTAAAAACAAAACATCTCCACTTATGAGAAAGCCTTCTCCCTTTAAAGAAAAAGAGTCTTGTGTGTGTCCGGGAGTGTGAAGAATACTAAAGTCATTTTCTCCCAAAGAGACAATTTGCCCATCTTTTAAATTGGTCAATATCTGTCCTTTTGTTTCTCTTTGTAATTTATCTTTTGCAAGATTATGATCAAAGTGCCCGTGCGTAATAAAAATATATTTTATAGAAACACTCTCTTTTTCTATTTCCTGTATTATTTTTTCGGCATCATCTCCGGGATCTACAACCATCCCCTCTTTTCCTGAAACTAAAAGATAACAATTTGTTTTCAAGGGACCAACTACAATTGGTATTATTTTTAAATTATTTTTATGTGAAAATTTTTCTTTCATATTTTTATTTGTAAAAATTTTTACTTCTTTTTTTGCGATGATAGTTTATTGCAAATCTATGAGCTTCTTTTTGCACACTTAAAATAGTTTCTTCTTTTATTGGCTTATTTATTTTTCCGATAATCCTCTCTTCTTTTCTGCTTTTTCCCTTAACCACACCAACAACAGGAATCTTTAAGCCTTTTTCTTTTAATATTTTCTTTACGGAAGATATTTGTCCTTTCCCTCCATCAACTACTATTAACTCAGGAAATTCCCATTCTCTATTAATTCTTCTTCTAATTACTTCTTTAATCATCCCTGTATCATTGGGATTAGAAAATTCTTTTATCTCAAAAAGACGATACTCTTCTTTTTGAGGAATGCCTTTCTTAAAAACAGTCATTGCTCCTACAGAAGAGCTTCCGGAGATATTTGATATATCATAACCCTCTACTCTTGGCTCTTCGTCTTTGATAATATTATCTCTTTTAGAAACAAGTACTGTGTCTTGTATAAACCTCAATGCTTGAATTTTGTTTTTTACCTCATCTGCTTTCTCATACTCTGTTTTTTTAGAAAGCTCTTTCATCTCTCTCTCAAGAGAGGAAATAATTCTTTTCTTTTCTCCTTTAAAGAAAAGTTCTATATTTTTAATTGTCTTTAAATAATCTTTTTTATCTATTTTTTTAAAACAATTTCCCGGACAAAGATTTATTTGATAGTAAAAACAAGGCTTACTTTTATTTATCTCGTTTTTTTTATGAGTAGAATAAGGAAATATTTTTCTTATAATTTTTAGTGCATTTTTTATTTCTGAAGAATAAACAAAAGGACCAAAAAAACTTCTGTAGTTTTCTCTTTTTATGCTCCTTCCCCTCTCTAATAAAACACGAGGATACTCTTCTTTTGTAATTACCACATAAAGAAAACTTCTGTCATCATTTTCTTTTATGTTAAAGAAAGGCTTATGTTTTTTTATCAGCTCTGCTTCTTTTATAAGGGCTTCGATTACAGTCTCTGTTTCTATTGTTTGTATTCTTTCTGCACAATTCCATATCTTAGTACTTTTTTCGTCTTTTGCTCGAGCATAGCTTCCTACTCTTCTTTTCAGATTAGCTGCTTTTCCAACATAAATAATATTTCCCTTTTTATTTTTAAAAAGATAAACCCCCGAATTTTCAGAAATTTTGTTTATTTTTTCTCTATCCATAATTTTCTTAAAAATTAAGGAATTACTTTTCTTAAATATTTCCCCGTAAAGCTTTGGCCCTTTCTTGAAACTTCTTTTGGATTACCTGTGGCAATAATTTCTCCTCCTTCATCTCCTCCTCCCGGACCAAGATCAATAACATAATCTGCTGTTTTTATTACATCCATATGGTGCTCGATAACAATAATCGTATTTCCTCTATCTACAAGTCTTTGAAGAACGTAAATAAGTTTTTTAACATCCTCATAATGAAGGCCAACGGTGGGCTCATCAAGAATATAAACAGTATTACGAGTGTCCGGCTTGGCAAGTTCGGCAGAAAGTTTTATTCTCTGAGCCTCTCCACCGGAAAGTGTTGTTGCAGATTGACCCAAAGAAAGATAGCCAAGCCCTACGTCTTGAAGTATTTTTAGTTTTTTTTCAATCCACGGAGTATCATGAAAAATATTTAATGCCTCATCAACTGTCATACTTAAAATATCAAAGATATTTTTATCTCTATATTTTGCCTCTAATGTCTCTCTATTATATCTTCTTCCCTTACATACATGACAGTTAACAAATACCGTTGGCAGAAAGTGCATCTCCACCATAATATATCCATAACCCTTGCATGTCTCGCAACGTCCACCCGAAACATTAAAGCTAAATCTTCCCGGAGTCCATCCCCGTTCTTTTGCTTCTTTACTAAAAGAGAAAAGTTCTCTTATGTCCGTAAACGCTCCCACATAAGTAACCGGTGTTGATCTTGGCGTTTTTCCAATAGGTGCTTGACTAATATTAATTACTTTATTTACATACTCTATTCCACTTATCTTATTGCACTTGCCCGCTCTTAAATTGGATTTATTTATTTTGTTTACTATATTTTTATACAAAATATCATGCACAAGAGTACTTTTTCCTGAACCGGAAACTCCTGTAACAGCAATAAAACGAGATAAAGGGAAGTCAATATTTATGTTTTTCAAATTATTCTCTTTCGCTCCTCTTACTTTTAAAAAAGGATTAGAGGATTTTATTTTTCTCCATCTTGCAGGTAAAGGTATTTCTTTATCTTTGCGCAAATAATCGAGAGTCAACGACTTTTTTGATTTATCTTCTAATATTTCCGGCATATTTCCTGAAGCAACAATATTTCCTCCCATACTTCCTGCTCCGGGACCAAAATCAACCAAATAATCTGAAGCAAAAATAGTTTCCTCGTCATGCTCTACTACAATAATAGTATTTCCTATGTCTCTTAGTTCATGAAGAGTTCCTATAAGTCTTGCATTATCTTCTTGGTGCAGTCCTATAGTAGGTTCGTCTAATATATAAAGAGTTCCTACCAACCTAGCTCCCACTTGTGAAGCAAGTCTTATTCTCTGAGCCTCTCCACCGGAAAGTGTTTTTGACTCTCTATTAAATGTTAAGTAACCCAAGCCTATATCTAAAAGAAATCCTGCCCTGTCCTGAATTTCTCTTAAAGGAGTGGCTGCTATCTCTTTTTCATAAGAATTTAACTCTTCTTTTAGTTCTTTAAAGAAATCAACTGCCTTTACTGCGGGTAACTCTACTACGTCATGAATACTTTTTCCTTTTATTAAAATATGCATCGCTTCTTCGCGAAGTCTTTTTCCTTGGCAAGTTTTGCAAGTTTTTTCTGAATAAATATCTTCTCTCCCTAAGCCGTTGCAGTCAAAACAAGCGCCGTAAGGACTATTAAATGAAAAAAGTCTGGGTTCAATTTCAGGATAAGAAAAATTATCTTTTGGACAAGAAAGTTTTTCAGAAAAATGATGCTCTTTTTTGCTTGCAATAACTTCCAAAAAGCCCCCTCCCTTTCTAAGGGCCGTTTCTACCGCTTCGGTAAGCCTTGCTTTTAATTCTTTTTCTGTGCTGGCTACCGGAACCTCGTCAATAACAACAGATATATCATGTCTTTCGTAGCGAGGCATCACTATTCTTTCTCTAAGTGAATAAAATTGTCCGTCAATTCTCGCTTTTTTAAAACCTTCGTTTAGAAGATTATAAAGTATTTGATAATATTCCCCCTTTCTTCCTTTTACTATCGGAGCAAGAATAATTATTTTTTCTTTTTCCTTTTTTTCTAAAATAATATCAACTATTTGATCCGTGCTAAGAGAACTTATTTCATCCCCACACTTAGGACAATGTGGTTTTCCAATACGTGCAAAAAGAACACGTAAAAAATCATAAACCTCTGTTACTGTTGCAACCGTAGATCTTGGATTATGAGAATGAGCTTTTTGATCAATAGATACAGAAGGAGAAAGTCCCTCTATCTCATCAATTTCAGGCTTATCCATTCTACTTAAAAATTGTCTTGCATAAGAAGAAAGAGACTCCACATATCTTCTTTGCCCTTCGGCAAAAATAGTATCAAAAGCAAGAGAAGACTTTCCGGAACCGGAAATTCCGGTAAAAACAGTCATCTTATTGCGAGGAATTTCAAGATTTATATTTTTTAAATTATGTTCTCTGGCCCCCCTAATCACAATTTCTTCTTTAATTTTTTTATTTTTTTTCATTTTTCTTTTTTAATTCTTTTATCTCGTCTCTAATAAGAGTGGCTAATTCAAAATTTAAATCCTTTGCAGCCTTTCTCATTTCTTTTTCTTTTTCGGTAATAAACTTTTTTAACTCTTTTTCAGATTTTAAAATTGGTTTTGCTTCTATTTCTAAAACTTCTTTTGCCGGAACAATATCATCAATCTTTTTCTTTATTGTTTGTGGAGTAATGTTATTTTTTTTATTATACTCCATTTGCATTCTTCTTCTCCTTTCAGTCTCTTCTACTGCACGCTCTATTGATCCTGTTATTTTGTCGGCATAAATTAAAACCTCTCCTCTGACATTACGCGCTGCTCTTCCAATTGTTTGTATGAGTGATGTTTCGCTACGTAAAAATCCTTCTTTGTCCGCATCGAGTATTGCCACTAAAGAAACTTCCGGAAGATCCAAGCCTTCTCTTAGAAGATTTACTCCAATCACAGCATCCACATCTCCTTTTCTTAAAGAAGTAAGAATTCTTATTCGATCTAACGAATCAATGTCACTATGTAAATAAGAAACTTTTATCTCTTCCTCTTTTAAGTACTCTGTTAGGTCTTCCGCCATTTTTTTTGTCAGCGTAGTTGCAAGAACTCTTTCTTTTCTTAAAGCTCTTTCTTTGATTTTTTTCAAAAGATTTTGCACTTGCCCCTCGCAAGGCAAAATAGTTAACTTTGGATCAACAAGTCCGGTCGGTCTTATAATTTGCTCTACAATATTTTGACTATTTTCTTTTTCATACTCTGCGGGAGTGGCAGAAACATAAATAACATCTCCTATTTTATTTTTAAATTCATTGTACGTTAACGGTCTATTTTCTTTAGCCGAAGGAAGTCTAAAACCGTTTTTTATTAAAGAATCTTTTCTTGATTTGTTTCCGTAATACATCGCCCTAATTTGAGGTATGGTAATGTGCGATTCGTCTATTACAGTCAAAAAATCATTCTCAAAATAATCAAGAAGAGAGGACGGAGAGTCTCCTTCTTTTCTTCCGGACAAAGCAGCAGAATAATTTTCTATTCCGTGACAAAAACCTGTTTCTCTCATTCTTGCTATATCGTTCCTTGTTATTTTCTCTATTCTTTCCGCCTCAAGGGGCATATTGTTTTTTTCAAAATATTTAATTCTTTCTTTAAGTTCTTCTTCTATCTTTTTAAGTGCATTTTCCATTCCTCCTTCTTTGGATAAAAAGTGTCTTGGAGGAGATATTGTAATTTCTTCAATCTCAGGTGTTTCTCCAACAACAAAACCCTTTACCGGATCAACAGAAAATATTTTATCAACTCTTCCATTAAAAAGTTCTACCTGATAAATAACATCTTCGTTTACAGGAGCAATTTGAAGTATATCACCCTGCACCCTAAACCTTCCTCTTTCAAGCACAGAAGGAGTTCTTTTAAGATGCATATTTATTAAAGATTTTATAAGATCTTCTCTGCTTGTCTTATCTCCTTTTCTTAGAAAAAAAATATTTTCTTTGTAAGCTGAAGGTAATCCGAGGTCATAAATGCAAGAGACAGAGGCAACTACAATAACATCTCTTCTGGTTAAAAGCGCTGTAGTTGTTTTGTGACGGAGCTTATCTATTTCTTCATTAATGAGTGCCTCTTTTCTTATATAAGTATCGGTTTGCTTGATATAGGCCTCGGGCTGATAATAATCATAATAAGAAACAAAGTAATGAACGGAGTTTTCCGGAAAATAATGACGAAATTCGTTACAAAGCTGAGCGGTAAGGGTTTTGTTGTGGCTTATAATAAGAGCCGGTCTTTGTAGCTCTTCAATAGCTTTAGCAATAGTATAAGTCTTTCCGGATCCGGTAATACCAAGAAGGGTTTGTTTTTTAAACCCTTTACTTATTCCTTTCGTTAAGCTCTTTATTGCTTTTGGCTGATCTCCTGCCGGATTATAGTTTGACTTTAACTTGAATTTCATTTTTTCAACACTAAAACCCCCTTTTTTTGTCTCCTTAGGGGGAGGTTATATTACTTTTAAATTATAGCACTTAAATGCTTATATTTCAAAAAGCGCTTTTCTCTAAAGAAAGCTCCTGTCTTTGAAAAATATGTTTTGTGAGTTATTTTATTTTTTTGACAAGCTCCTCAATAGGTTCAATTTTAGCCTCTTCCTCTCCTCTTTTTTTATGTTCTACCATATTCTTTTCCAATAATTTTTCACTAACAATAACTTGTCTTGTTATACCTATTAAATCAGCATCTTTAAATTTAAATCCTCCACCGACATCTTCTCTATCGTCATACAATACAGATATGTTGGCACTACTAAGTTGATTATAGGTTTTTTCTGCAAAATCTTTTACCTTTTCTTTGTCAGAGTTAAGAGCTATAAGATGTACATCAAAAGGAGAAACTTCTTCCGGCCATATTATTCCTTTTTCATCATTACTAATCTCAACAATCGTGCCAATAAGCCTTGTGGTCCCTATTCCATAGCATCCGGAAAAAGGTATTCTTTTGCCACCCTCTCGATCGTTGTATTCCATTTGAAAATCTTTTCCGAACTTGTCTCCTAAGTCAAATATATTACCTATTTCAATTGCCTTAGCTTCTCTCATTTTTTTGCCACACTCCGGGCAAGCGCTTCCGTTTTTTAGCTCGCTAACTTCCGTATTTTCAGCATAAGTACAAGAGTCACAAGCAATTATAATATCTTCACCTGCCTCTGATATTGCCATAAATTCATGGGAGTGCTTTTTGGTAAAATCCCCTCCTGAGGCTATAGTAACTTTAGCGTCTATTTTACATCGCTTAAATACTTTCAAATAAGCTTCTTTCGCTCTCTCGTAATACTCAGAGAGATCCTCTTTGGTTTCGTGAAAACTATACATATCTTTCATTCCAAACTCCCTTCCTCTTATAATGCCTGATTTTGCTCTTTTCTCATCTCTAAATTTATTTTGAATTTGATAAACACTGATTGGAAGATCTTTGTAAGAAAAAAGAAATCTTTTAACCAAAGGGAAAACTATTTCCTCATGAGTTGGTGCTAATGCATACTTGGTATCTCCCCATCGACTGGGCACTTTAAAAAGAATATCTACACTATCCCACCTTCCCGTTTTTTCCCAATTGCTTTGCGGGTGAATTGCAGGCATAATAATCTCTTGACTATCAATGGCATCCATTTCTTCACGAATAATATTTTCTATTTTTTTTAGAACTCTATCTCCAAGAGGAAGCAAGCTATAAGCACCAGCCATTTCTTGATTTATATATCCGGCTTGAACCAAGAGCTCGTGACTTTTAGCTTTTGACTCCCCAACTGTAGACTTGCTTGTTTTGGTAAATAAACGTGATAATTTCATTTTTTAAATTTAATTTATTAAAAACGTTAAAATTATAACAATCTTCCTCTTTAATTACAAACACATAGATTAAAACAAAAACTTTACAAATAAAAATTTTAACCTACGGAATCTTCACATAAAATTGAGAACCTTTTCCTTTCCCTTGTGAGTCAGCCCAAACTTTTCCGTCGTGCATTTCAATAAACTGACGGGCGATGTAAAGTCCGAGACCTGCTCCTTGTATCCAGTGTTTTTTACCGGCATCTCCTCTGG
>PWJI01000012.1 GCA_003560095.1 Candidatus Nealsoniibacteriota bacterium | reverse complement strand
CTTTTCTCTTGGTGAAGAGGGCATAACCCTTTAAGATTCTTGCCGACCCTTTTTAGCTTTTGATCTATTAGGTTTTCGATTGGATATTCAAGTGCTTCTTCTATTTGCTCTTCTGTTAACTGTCCTCTAATGTGCTTGTTTTGTCCTATAGAGAGCAACCTGGTAAGCCTAGCTATGTTCTTATCTATTTGTAATAACTCTTGCCCTTCATTTATTTTTATCCACTCTCTCCAAAAGAATTTAGAGAATGAGTCAGAAATACCACTAACTCTCGTTAACCTTTTTTTTAAAGACGACAAAACTCTTTTTCTCTCTCCTTCATATTCTCTAATTTTTATCGGAATAATATCTTTTACTTCCGGAAATATGCCTAGTAATTCTTTTTCGGAGTATTTCTGTTGTGCTGATCTCCATTCTTTTTCTAATTGCGTGATGTATTCTTCATTATTCATTTTCATTTTTTATTTTATTAAGTAAGTCAAAGTAACCAATAAAATTACGAGCAATATTTTCTGCTTCCTCTTCAGAAGTTTCTATGTCGTAATCTTCTTTAAGAATCTGACGTAATTCTTCAATTGTTTCTTTGCTTATAGACATTTATCGTATATTCGGGACTTCATGGCTCTTAGTTGGTTAAAATATGCACTGGGATCAACTTTTATTTTTCCCTTCCAATAATCTTTAATTAACAAATTAAGTTTTTTAGAGTTTTCAAATATAAACTGAACCTTTTTAGGATTTGTTTTGTCTATATCTTTGATTGGATAAAATAGAGAAATTGTTGTTGCGAGCCCGAGATCTGTCGTTTTCCAGGTTTTGTTTTTCATGATAATTTTTAATAGAATGATTAACAGTTAATCTTGTGAATTTCTTGCTCAGTATTGTTTTTCTTTGTTATGGTTATTTTCCATTCATCGAACTCATCAATAAAATCATCACGAATAAAACGCAGAGCATCTTCTTGATTTTTAAATGTACTTATTAACTTGAACTCAGACTGGTATGCATTTTCATTGCGCCAATATGTTTTATAGTGTGGAAATAATTTTTCAGCGCCCTTGTTTCGTTTAAGCATGTTATTAAAATCTATGACTTTTAGTATGCTGTCTTGAACTAGGAGCGTTATATTGTCTATTATTTCTTCACTTACTTCTTCATATTCTTCTCTTGTAAGGGTTCTTTTTAAAATAAGAATTGCCTCTGTTTGAACTATCTCTTTATTAATTGTAATTATTGTATTTTCCATAATTTTTAATTTATTAAATTTATAAGTTTGCGGTTTTTCGACGTTTTTGTAATTGCTGATAATTATTTTTAGTTATGGGTCTATAAATTACTTTAAGCAGGCGAACAAGCTTTGTGCCCTCTTCGTACGCTCTTTCATAGGAAATTTCTTCGCCGAAGCGGTCTCTGTAAAGCGTTTGATATTTTTTTACTTGTTCGTCAGAAAGCATAAATCTTGCCAGTTAAAAAATTATTTTTTGTTAACCTCTCTCCATTGTCTCTGGGAGGGTTTGTTCAGCCATTTCACATTAGCTCTAGGCGTTAAAATCAGTAAGCCATTCGGCATTATACTTCCACCAGACATAAACTCTCGTCCATTGATTTTTTTCTTAATGGGTTCTCGCATCCACTTACACTTATCTGCCTCTCCACCGGTTCTTAAATGAAGTTCAAAATCTAGCGGGCAAAAGTTTCGTGAGCAGGCTTCAAAAGAACTGCACTTTTTCATATTTTCGTAGTCCTGGCCCCCATCTTTATTTTTAATTTTCATAGTTTTAATATTCATTGAAGGACTTTTAGTTCTTTGAAAAAATAAAAAGCCAAAGCGTATTTGCTTTGACTTTAACAAAAAAAAAGTGAGTCACCTGCGACTCACTGTGAATTTTGAAGAACTGTAGGTTTGCTATGAATTATCTTGTTCGTCTTGCTGTTTTGTTTTCCCATTTTACAAACCTTTCTACTCCTAAAAGTGCTTCTACTCGTGTATTTAGCCTATCTACTGCATCCCTAATCTTTTTCTTATTTTTCTCTACATTCTCCACTTTACTTCCTGTAATTTCCTCATAGAGAATCTCCCAGTCTATTGGTTCTTCCTTTAAGCGAGTATATAAAGCACGACAAATATAGTGTTCATCTTTAAAAGCGGGTAGTTTACATTCCTTTCCTTTTATGTACAAAGAAGTTTTATCATCATCAAACTCTATATCGCCTTTTGGGGCTTTTTTTGCTGCAATTTTTTCTTGCTTATTCAATTCCTCAATTAGATAGTGGTGTATTCTTCCAGTATGATGTTCAAATTTTTCTCTTTTTAAAAACATTGGCTCAAAGGAAGATCTAAGTCCGGTAACCTTGTTAAGCTCTCCTTCTTTTATTTTTTTCAATTCTTGTATCAAAATTAAAAAATTCCATTTATCGTAAAACCTAGTATCATCTTCACTCAAATTTTTTAACTTTTCATCTTTTTTTTGAACTAGTTGAAAAACTAAGGTTAGTTGATCCCAGGAAAACCACAAAGCAGTAGTTTTTGTCTCTTCAAATTTTCTTAGTTCCTTCTTGTAGAATGATAGATTCTCTGAAAGAGTGCTTTCTATTATTCTTTCGGGACACTTTTTGTCTTGCTTAGCAATTCCTTTCAGTATTTTTTCATTATTGTTCTTAATAAGGGTTCTTATAATATCTGTGAGACATTCACTTAATGCTATTCCTAGGGGTTCTGAAGTTATTTGTTTTCCGCTCTCAAGATCTTGATATTCATTTATTTCATTATCAAGTCGGGAATTGTTTATTTTATTTCTCTCTATTTTTTTAAATAACTTTTCTTTTTTATTTTTAATCTCTTTAATTGTTTGCTTTTCATATTTTCTTAATTTTTCCCTTTCATTTCTTCTTTTTTCCTCCAGGTCTTTTACTATATTATTAGTTTCTTCTTCTTTAATAACAAACCTTACATAATCGGCTAACTCTAAAAAGAACGGCCATTCCTTCTTTTGACTTATCAGAAAATCATACTTTTTTTCTAATATATCTGTTTTCATATTTTCATTTTAATTTTCTACATTTTACCTCAATTTTGCTGTTTTCTCAATCTATATTTCAAAAATTTATCAAATATGCTATCTTGAAAGTGTAAAAACTGAATATAAATTGCCTAAGTCCTGTTAGGATATGGCAAAAAAAACCCAACCACGGCGGTAAGCTCCTCATCGAGCACTCGTGGTTGGGTCATACGGGGAAACCTGTATGGGTGGTCTGAAAAGATTGCCGCTCGTGGGGAGCTTTGTGCTTTCCATTAAAATGAAAATTAAATGTTTATAATATTTGGAACTAGATATTTAGATCATAAAGTTGAGGAAGGAACAAGAAAGCTTGGTTATTGCTCAACATGCAAAGAGACAGTAAATCTTGTTGAGTATGAAGGAAAAAAATATTTTTCTCTTTTTTTTATTCCCCTAATTCCCATTGGCGAAAACAAACGTTTTTTGAGGTGTGAAGGTTGTAATACTGATTATCAGCTTGTTCATGATTTTCCACCATTAGGAGAAGGAAGCGAGGAACAGAAAAAAATTAAAGTGAGCTGCCCTTCTTGTAGGGGAGAATTATATACAGAAGAATTCGAAAAAGAGATTGATATTACATGCAAAAAATGTGGACATAATTTTGTTATTCGTAAAAAGACAAGGAAAT
>PWJI01000013.1 GCA_003560095.1 Candidatus Nealsoniibacteriota bacterium | reverse complement strand
GTCCCGAAATATTTGCAAAAATACCCAGCAAACCATCTGAAGAAACAAAGGTTTGGGTTCGTGTTGGAGTTACTCTTGCTTTGTCCGCTATCGCAGCTTTTTCCTTTACTCTTTTTTATCGTGTATTTTTTGTTCCAACTTTAGCCCCAATAGATCCTGTAATAGTTGAAAAAGAATTACAAATACCTAGAATATCCCCTCCTCTGATAAACCTTCATCCTGAAAAAGATAATATTCGAAGATTTGCAATTTCCGTCGATGATGAGTACAAGGTTAATTTGCGAAGAATTGTAAGAGAAGAAGATGAAGGGGAAATAGTGAGAATTATTGCCGAAGATCACCGAGAAGGAGTAAGAAATGCTCGCCTGATAAACTTACAGGACTTTTTTACTATATTTGAAATAGAATTTCACGAACGTGACTTTGAAGAATTTTTTGAAAAAATAGAAAAAGACTTTGATCTTTTTGTTTATACCGGAGAGCCAACAAATAGAATTGGTTTTGTTTCTAAGTTTACAAGCAATGCACAAGATAAAGAAGATGTTGAATACAATGTTATGCGCAGGTGGGAGGAAAGAACAATGGCAGAAAATTTTGAAGAGTTCTTTGGTTTTTGGGGAGAAGAAATTGATCCGGACGGATCCTTTGGAAGAACATCTTTTCAAGGAGAAGAAATGCCTGTTTCTTTTGATATACGCTATTTAGAAGGAACAGGAGGAATGGGCATTTACTACTCCTTATCAGAAGATCGCCTTCTTTTTTCTACGTCTCTTGAGAGTATTCAGGTAATGATAGAGAGATATTACGAACTTTAATTTACTTATCAAAATGAATAAAAAACAATTGGAAGAAGTCAAAGAAAAATTAGAAAAAAGCAAAACCTCCCTTGAGGAAATGCTAAAAACGTTTGCAAAAAAAGACGATATCCCCAAAGGAGATTGGGATACTGTTTTCCCAAAAACGGAAGGATCAAGTATGGAAGAAAAAGCCGACGAGGTAGAAGAATACTCTTCTCTTTTGCCGGTAGAGCATGCGTTAGAGATAAAACTAAAAAATATAAATGATGCGCTTAAAAAAATAGAAGAAGGAGCCTATGGGAAGTGCGAAAAATGCGAAAAAGATATTTCTCATAAAAAACTTTCTTTAACTCCGGAAACAAAGCTTT
Source organism: Candidatus Nealsoniibacteriota bacterium (assembly GCA_003560095.1). Lineage (GTDB taxonomy): Bacteria > Patescibacteriota > Minisyncoccia > Minisyncoccales > PWPS01 > PWHW01. The sequence continues at coordinate 13,153 of PWJI01000013.1, read as the reverse complement.
GTCATGATTGCTCTTAGCTTTAAGATATTAAAAAATCAAAAACCGGCAACTTGTGCCGGTTTTTTTGTTTTTCTTTTAAGTTTTTATTCTAGCCTAGTTCCGGCAGGAAGATGACCAAAAGGATTTTGTAGTTTTCTTGAAAGAACATCGAAGTGAAGATGACACCCTGTTCTTCCTACTGTTCTTCCTGTATTTCCAACAGTTCCTACTTGCTGACCTTGTGAAACTTGCTGACCGTTGCTTACATGTATGTCTTGCATGTGTGAATAGAGAATAACCATTGAGCCGTGATCAATTTTTATAAAATTTCCTGACGGCCATGTTCCCATTCCAACTTCAATAACTCTACCGGACGCAGAAGCAACTATGGGATATCCACAAGGATTGTAAATATCAACAGCATTATATGTATGAGTTCCTTGAGTAATTAAGCCTCCCGGAACAGGATTAATAAATGAGCCTTGTGCACTTGCAGAGGAAGGCGGAGAGGGAGCAGGCGTTGAAGGAGAAGGAGAGCTTTTTGCTACAGAAGAAGGCGGAGAAGAGGGCTTCTCTTTTGGTGGAGGCGGAGGAGGAGGCGGTTTTCCTCCGGGAACAATAATTCTTTCTCCGGTAACTAGTGCTGATGAAGAGATATTATTAAAAGCAACAACATCTTCATTCCTTGCCTCATGTATTTTTGCTATTTCTTCAACCGTATCTCCTCTTTCAATATAATAAATTACTCCCGTAACAGGAAGAATCAGTATTTCTTTTCCTTCTTTTACAGAATTACCCTCGATATCATTGGCCCATCTAATTGTTTCAGGAGTGATTTCAAACTTTTCCGCTATGCTTAAAACATCATCTCCTTTTTTGGTTTTGTAAGATATTATATTATCCCTTCTTTCTGTTTCTTTCCTTGTTCCCATAACTCTCGGATTTACAAAATAAGAAGCAGATTGAGCAACAAGAAAGCTTTCGTTTGTAAAAATAACGCCTTGGTCTTCTTTAAAAGACCCTTCATCATAAAAAACAAGAGATTTATTTTCTTTTTCCTCATTTTCAGCTACTTCTGGAGAAACACCAATCGCAGTAAAATAAGTGAAAGAAAAAAGAAAGAAAAAAGCAAAAAGAAGAAGGAGGCTACCTTCTTTTTTTCTTTTCTCTTTTCTTATTTTAGAAAAGAGTGATATTATATATTTTTTTCCACTACTTATTGTACGAATAGCTTTGCTTTTTAAGTTCTTTTTTCCGTTAAATTCTTTAAAAAGCTTTAAATTTACAATAATTGCTTTATAATAGCAAAAAACGAAGAAAAGTCAATAATTTTAAATAAAAAGTGAACCTGACAGACCCAAAAACAATAAAAAAAGTTCTCGAAAATCATTCTATTTTTCTCTCAAAAAAACTAGGGCAAAATTTTTTGATAAACGAAAAAAGTTTAGAAAAAATAATAGAAAACGCAAGCCTTTCAAAAAACGATACCGTGGTAGAGATAGGCTCGGGAATAGGATCTTTGACTATTCCCCTCTCAAGAAAAGTAAAAAAACTTATTACGGTTGAAAAAGACAATAAGCTAATTCCTCTTCTTGAAAAAAATATCAATAAAAAAAATAATATCACAGTAATAAATGACGATATTCTTGATCTAAATTTTTTTGATAAAAACAATTTGGCAAAACCTCCGTTTTTCAAGAAAAAAACAAACTATAAAATAATTGCCAATATACCTTACTATATAACCTCCCCTATAATCAGAAAATTTTTGGAAAAAGAGCATCCTCCCAAGTTTCTTCTTTTAATGATACAAAAAGAAGTTGCTCAAAGAATATGCTCTTCTCCTCCAAATATGAGCCTTTTGTCTGTTAGTGTACAATTTTTTGCCAAACCTCAAATATTATTTGATGTTTCCAAGTCATCTTTTTTCCCAAGACCAAAAGTCGATTCCTCGGTTATCAAGATAATTCCCTTTAAAGAATCTTATTCTTCTGTTTTTTGTGATTGTTTTTTTGATGTTGTCAGGAAAGGTTTTTCGCATCCAAGAAAACAAATTGGAAAGAACCTTTCTTTGCTTGACAAAGAGTCTCGAAAAAGAATACAATTGAAAAAGAGCGAGATAATTAAAAAGATAAAAGAATCAAATATAGACCCCAAAAGAAGAGCAGAAACCTTGTCTGTAAAAGAGTGGGTTATTTTAACTAAAAAATTGTGCTTAAAGAAATAAAAATTAAAGACAAAAAAACACTTCTTGTGAGTGTTTTAATGATAATTTTTATTATTTTTCTTACTTTCTGGAGAGTGAAAACCGGCGAATCCTCTCTTTCTTCTTCTGAATTTTCTGTCCCCGAAGAAAGAGACGAGCCTCTTCCCACCTCTATTGAGGATTTTATCTCCGATGAAGAAATTGACGAAATTGCAAAAGAAGTAGGTCTTTCTTTGCCCGAAAAAGAAAAAGACATAGAATACAAAAGAAAAGAAATAGCCGGCAAAATAAGATTTGACTACCCTTCTTCGTGGGAAGTTTCAAAAGAAGCAGAGTCCGAAGAAAAAGTAGAACAACTTTTTTTTGCCTTTTCAACTAAAAATATATTCCCGGGAGCTTTTACGGTAATTAAAGTTAATGCAAAAGACATAGAAGAGTTTTCCGATATTATTAAAGAGGGCCTTGAGAAAGAAGGGCAACTCCTAGATTTTGAATTAACAAAAGAAAGCAAAGAAGAATATTTTTTAAAAACTGTATCACAGCATAAAGGAGTAGAAAGTGCCAGTCAGGGGAAAATTTACTTTTTAGAAAATAATTTCTATATGGCTTCTGTAAATTATTTTAAAAACGATATGTCTATTCATCCCGATATAATTGATTACATTGTTTCTTCTATTCAGATAATAAATTAATTGTGATAGAATAAAAAAATTACATGCAATTAAAAAGAAAAGCTACTTTATTTTTTTTGCTTGCTTTGTTTTTTCTGCTTTTTTCCGGTAGCGTTTTTGCCAATGATACGGAAATTAGTTGGCCCACTTCTCCTTTAACGGGAATAGATCTTGGAAGCAATACGGAGTTTCACGAACTCATCGCCTATCTTTACGGCTGGGGAATAGGATTGGGCGCTCTTTTTACTTTTATAATGCTTGTTTGGGGAGGATTTGAATATATGACATCTGCCGGAGACCCGGGAAAGTTAAAAAACGCTATAAAAAGAATAACAACGACTCTTTTAGGATTAGCTCTTCTTCTTTCGTCTTGGCTTGTTTTAAATACAATTAATCCGGCACTAACCACTCTTGAACCCCTCCCCCCTCTTTGGGATGACAGTGACTATGAAGACGTAGAGCTTGACTACGAAGAAGAAGATACTGCTTGTGCTTTTGTTATTCTTTATGATGATCCCGATTTTCAAGGAGACGAAAAAAAAGTGCTTGCTGGAGATACTGCAGGAGAGCATCCAATTCGCTGGATGGGAGGCGTAGACAAAATGTCAGCAAGAGGTTTTAGAGAAATGAATGAAACCGAAAAACAAATAGTGGATCAAGAAGGAACCGCCAGACTGGAAGAACGTGGAAGAGTTTTTCACGACGGACACATAGATGGAGGTGCTTGTGTAATAAACTTATACAGAGAAAAAGATCGTAAATGGTTTACTCCGTGGTGGTGGCCTGATGAGTGTGGAGAACTGGCAGGAACTGCCAGTACTCCGAGTAGAAATTTTGATCACGCTATTTTTGGAGAAGAAGCCGATGATCCGGATATTGAATGTCTCGTAGTAGAGGGTATGAGTAGCGGAAAAGGAGGTGGCGGTGGCGGAGGAGGAGCTCGATAAAATTAATTTTTATGTTAAGTAAAAGCTCTACATTATTTAAAATACTTCCTTTCGTTTTTTTGCTTTTTTTGCTTTTTTTGCCCTCCATAGCAGACGGATTTGCTCTTGATTTGGCAATAATGCAACTTGAAGCCGTTTCTGAAAAAACGGGACCTTTAAAATCGTTTGTCTATACATCCTTTATCGCTCTAATGCTTGGAGTTGTTCTTTTTTGGGTTTCCACATCTCTTCTTCAAGCAGTAATTGAAGCTACACCCGAAGCTCTTACCGTTATGGGGGGCGATGCCGCAGAAATTGTTCAAGTTGGATGGAACTTTACCGTTGGAATCGGCAATATGCTTCTTGTTATCGCTTTTCTTGTTATTGCTATCTCAACCATTTTGGGTTACGAAAATTTCAAATTTCAAAAACTTCTTCCCCGCCTTGTTATTATTGCCCTTCTTATGAATTTTACTCTTCTTTTTGTAGGAGCGGCAATAGATATTTCTAATTTTCTCTTTAATTCTATCGGTAACCAATTCTCCCCTGACGGCGGAGGAAGAGGCATATTGTGGGACGCTGTACAGCCTATTCTTACAATGTCCGGTAGCTTAGTGACAGATGGGGTTATTGTTTTGAGTGCTATGGCTATTTCAATGCTTGTTCCTTATCTTAATGTCGCTGTTCAAGTTGCCTGGGTTGTGGGTATAATAGCTCTTATTCCTTTTATCGTCCAATTTTTAGTTACCGGCATAATTTTAATACTCCTTTCGCTTGTATTTTTGCTTTACTTTTTAATATTTCTCGCCCGTATTTTTGTAATTCAAATCCTTGCCGTTATTGCTCCGCTAGCTTTTCTTTGTTTGCTTTTTGACGAAACCAAACAATATTGGAGGTTGTGGGTAAAGCATCTCATACAATGGCTTTTGGTAGGAGTAGTTTTTATATTTTTAATGTATCTTGGCCTTCTCTTGGCTCCCTTGTCGGGAGAAATAATGCATGGGTTTTTTGACGACCAAGCCGAGGGAGTTGCCGGTATGCTAGGTTCTTACTTTGTTTTGGGCCTTGTTTCTCATATTGTTTTGCTTGTTTATTTTATCGTTCTTGTTTTTATTTTAAAAAGCACTATCCCCGCAGCAGCTGGTGCTCTTATTGCTCAAGGCTCAGCACTGGTAAAATCAGCTTCTCCTTATATAGGGGCAATCGGTAAAGGAAGTAAGCAAAGATACCAAAGTAAAATAGCAGATAACGAAAAAATGCAAAAAACAATGGGTCAGTGGACTACCGAAACCCATACTCCTACCGGAAACACATTTAAAGACGCTTTGGGTAATATGAAAAGTAGCGGAAAACGCGCAATAGGAGGAGCTCTTGGTCCGGGAACAAAAGAAGCCGAAAAGAAAAGTCTAGAAAACGAAGTGGCCAAACTAAAAGGAAAACCAAAAAAAATACAAGCTAAGGCGTTTGAAGATGCAAAGGCCGCGCCTCCCGGAGATACAACAGCAGGAAAAAGAAAACTCGCCGCTACACTTGCAGCCAAAGGAGATGGAAATATTGATTATTTAAAAGAGAATACTTCTTTTGACTCAAAAGATATGTCAGATTTAATTAAAAAATCTCGCTCCGTAGGTAATCTTAAGGGCGTAAAAGAAGCCTTGCCCGTAGAATACTTAGCTCATGAAAATAAAGGATTATCATACAAGGAACAAGAAAAAAATACTCAAAAATTCTTAGCGGAAGTCTTAAAAGGAAAAGCCATGGAAGAAAATGCCCCTCAAATTGTTGATGCAATTAATAAAGGAACAGCCGAGCAAAAAGCACAAGGAGCAATGCTTCTTTCGGCAATTGTTAAGTCAAGCGACCATAGTAACTTAGAAAATCTTGTAAAAGGAGCTCCGGGAGCACAAGGGGCTGAGGTTGTTCATAATCATCTTGACATGGTAGGCAGTGCGAAATACGGAGCATCTCCCGGAGATAAAAAGGCCCGCTATAACACCCTTTTAGCCGAAAATCCGGAATTAGCCAAACAAATTGCCAAAAACCTTTCCAAGTACTCTCTTGATATAAGAACTTCCTAATATAAAAATTAAACAAAAAAAACATGCCGGAAAATTACGATTCAAAAGAATACTGGGAGCTTTATAAAAATCTCCCCAAAAAAATTCAAAATCTTTTTTGGGAAGATGACATATCTTCAAGAATTGAAAAAATAACCGAAAGGTTTGAGCTTGATAATGAAAGAAGAGAGAAATTACTTGAAATAGTCGCCTCCGTTTATTTGGGAATACTTCCTCCTTCTCAAATAAAAAATACCGTTAGTCAAAAAGTGCGTATGTCGGAAGAAAAAACCTCTCTCCTTTCAAATGAAATTATTCGCTTTTTGGTTTCTCCCCTTAAGCCGCTACTGGAGGATATATACGAAAAAGAAGAATTTGAAAAAATAGGAATAAAAAGCTTTAAAGAAGAAGTTGATAAAAAAGAAAATAATAGTGATTTTGGTGATGTTTATCGTGAGCCAGTTGAGTAAGTACTGGTTTAATTTTTAGTTTTCTTGACAAAAGCATAGTAAAAGCAATAAGATTAACAAAATGGCAAAAAAAATAAAAAATAAGTTATTCTTTCTTTTTTCTTTTAAAAAGAAGTGGCTGGTTGCTTCGTTTTTGGTTTTGGCTTTACTTATTGTTCCCTTTTTTCTTGTAGAGGGAGGGGCAACAACAACAGCATCTCTTACGGCAAGCTTTATGATGAATGTCATTCTTCTTGCCATTTCTACAATTTCCTTTGTTTTTTCTTCTTTTGCCGATTGGTTTTTAAGGCTTGTTACCGTTAGCTCTGATTTTGTAAATTTACCTTATACCCCCGCCCCGGATCCAGCTTCAGGAAATGAATTTGTTGGTTACGGATGGAGAGTTGTTCGAGATTTTGTAAATATGTTTTTTATTATCGTTTTGATAGTCATCGGTCTTTCTACGTCTTTGCAAATAGAAACCTATAAATGGCAAAAAACACTTCCTCGTCTTGTTCTTGTGCTTGTTCTTGTTAATTTTACTCCTGAGTTTTTGGGAGTATTTATAGATGCGGCAAACATGATGATGAATTACTTTGTAAATTCTCTTGCAGAGGAGTCGGTTTTTATTATTAGAATGGAAGGTCTTTACGATATAATAGGCCAACGTTTATCTGACACCATATGGACAAGTTGGAGTGGTCAAGTTATAACACCAACGGCACAAGTAGTAATTTTTAGCATTCTTAATTTTCTTACCGGGCTTATATATGCTCTTTACGGAGCTGCTTTTGCCATGAGATATGTTGCAATATGGCTTCTTGTCATCATTTCTCCTTTTGGCCTATTTTGTTACATTCTACCTGCAACACAACCTTTCTTTAGAAAATGGTGGAGGTGGTTTTTAGGCTGGCTTATAATGGGTATTACTTTAGCCTTCTTTTTGCACTTGGGGGAAGTAATGTTTGGTCAAGGAATTGACTCAGAATTAATAATGCCATCGACAGATAGTCATCACGGAATGGAAGTGGGAAGATTTACAATAGTATTTCCTTTGATAATACCTCTCCTTTTTATTGGTTTTGGTTTTTTTGTTTCTCTTTCTATAGCTTCTCTGGGCTCAAAAGGACTAATTGAAGTTTTTCAAGGAGCTTCTGGAGCTGCACGCAAAAGAACAGCTCAACTTCCCGGCTCAAACTTTCGTGAAAAAACAAAATCATTTGCCTCTGCAACAGTTAATGCTTTTAGCCCCGGACCTTCGGGAGGAACCATAAAAACAGGTTCGTCTTCTTCTGATAGTTCTTTATTTAAAAAAGACTCAGGTAGTGGAGCTCTTCATAGAAGAGGCATGGAGGCAAAGCCCTCCGACAGTGCGTTAAAAGGCTCTAGAAGACCTGTTACGGAAATTGTTTCACGAGCCGGAACAGGCACTAAAGGAGCAACAGAAGAAATAGCTCAAAGCTTTACCGCTTTTAACGAATCCGGCATGCAAGATTCAGGATTTAACGTAGAGTATGCTGATGATATAGGAAAAGGAAAGCCAAAAACAGCAGGCTCTTATTCGCAGTCTTCCTCTGGAGGATCCTCTTCCGGAAAACCTTCCTCGTCCAAGGCAAAAGAGAAAAAATGTAGCGATTGTGGTGCATCTATACCCGAAGAATCTTCTACTTGCCTCCTTTGTAAAAAAGAAGACCCTTCTTCAAAAAACGAATTTAATGAATAAATATGGAAGAAAAAAATAATATCGAAAAATTAAAAGAAAAATATCCTTCCTTTTTTAATGCTTTCCCCGAAAAGTTAATTGGATTTGCTTTAAGTGAGAAAACAGCACAAAAAATAGCCAATATTTGTATTGAAAATAAAATAAATAATCACGAAACAGTAGAAAAGATAGCATTTCGTATTACTTACGCAATTTTCGGCAAACTTCCCATAGAGAGCTTGCCTCTTACGCTAGAAAGGGGCGCGGGCCTAGAAAAAGAAACTGCAAAGAAAATCTCTTTATCAGCAGAAAGAATTATTTTCTCTCAACTACCTGATCTTCTTGAAGAAAAGGAAGATGAGGAAGAAAAAGAAGAAGAAAAACAAAAAGTGCCCCAAAAACCATCCTCAAAAGATGTCTATAGAGAGCCAATAGAGTAAGCTGTGAAAGTTTTAAAAGTAACTAAAAGGTTTTTGTTTTTATTTTTGTTTTTTGTATTTCTTGTGTTAGAATAAAAATATGCGTTACAAAGTTCCTCGCCATGTAGACTACAAAGCAAAAATAGTGGGACCGGCAACATTCGGACAGCTTCTTTATATTGGCGTGGCTGGTTTTTTGGTCCTTCTTCTTTATTTTTTGATTGGCTCGGAATCACCTGCTTTCTTCCCTTTATCAATTTTTATTGGCGCAGGCGGAGCAGCTCTTGCTTTTGCTCAAGTTTCAGGACAACCTCTTCCCGAATACATCAAAAAAATGGTTATTTTTAGTACTTCCTCTAGAGAATATGTTTGGGAAAAGAAAATAGTTCCCATGGAAACAGCTATCCCAAAAAGAAGAGAAAAAGAAGAAGAAAAAGAAGAAGAAAAAGAAGAAGGTCCCAAGAAAAGAAAGGGAGGAAGTATTAGAGAAATTGCGGGAGAAATAGAAACTTACTAGTTTTATTGTTTTAAGATATGGCTGCAAAAAGCTCACAAGACTTCATTCCCATTAAACAAGTTAGAGAAGGAGTTATTATTTTAAGAGATAAAGGTCTTAGAGGTGTTTTAATGGTTTCTTCCATTAATATAGCTTTAAAATCAAAAGACGAGCAAGAGGCTATAATGCATCAGTTTCAATCCTTTTTGAATTCTCTTGATTTTCCTTGTCAGATAATTGTTCAATCAAGAAAAACAAATATTACCGGATATATTGAAAAAATAAAAAAAATAGAAGAAGAACAAACAAACGAGCTTTTAAAACAACAAACTGCCGGCTACAGGGAGTTTTTGGAAGATTTTGTAAATAAAGAATCAATTTATACAAAAAACTTTTTTGTTGTTGTCCCTTATGCCGTTTCCATGGCAGAAAGAGATAAAAAAGGAAAATCTTCCGACAAAACAAAAATCGAGGAAGAAACTTTTCAGCGAGGAAAAGACCAATTATACCAGCGAATGGAATTTGTCGCTCTTGGACTCAGACGTTGCGGTCTTCATTGCGCACCCCTTACAACAGTTGAAATTATCGAACTTTTTTGGTCTCTTTTTCATCCAAGAAGTGCAGAAAGCGGATACTATCCCGAATTCCCGGAAGAATTAACATCTTAAATATAAAAAAATGGGATTCTTAGACGATTTTAAAACATTAATAGGACAAGGAGGAGGAAATAAAGAAAAAAAATCAAACGAGCTAAAAATCGTAGATGTAATAGCTCCTTCCTCCATTCAAGAACTTCAAGGTCAACTTAGAGTTGAAGAGAAATTTTCCAGATCTTTCTTTGTTTTTTCTTATCCTCATTATATTACAGCCGGATGGGTTTCGCCTGTTATAAATTTAAATGTGCAACTGGACATTTCTTTTTTTATTCATCCGGCAAGCACCGAGGATGTATTAAAAAAACTTCGTAAAAGACTTACAGAAGTACAAGCAGAAATAATGGACAATGAAGAAAAAGGAATGGTAAGAAATCCTCTACTTGAAACAGCCTATAAAGACATGGAAGATTTAAGAGACCGCTTGCAATCAGCTCAAGAAAGAATGTTTTATTTTGGTCTTTATATAACCATATACGGAGATTCTGAAAAAGAAGTTGGAGAAACAGAGAGCACCTTGCGATCTATTTTTGAGGCAAAAGTAATTTACATTAGGCCGGCCCTTTTTCAACAAGCAGCAGCCTTTACCAGCACATCTCCTTACGGAATAGACGTTTTGCAAACTCATACACCGATGAATACCGAGCCTCTTTCAAGCATCTTCCCCTTTATTTCTTTTGACTTAACTTCTTCAGATGGAGTCTTGTACGGAGTAAATAAACATAACCGTTCACTTGTTCTTTTTGATCGCTTTAGTATGGAAAACGCAAACGCGGTTGTTTTTGGTACATCAGGTGCGGGAAAATCATATCTTGTAAAGCTGGATATTCTAAGATCTTTAATGAGTGGTGTTGATGTGATTATAGTTGATCCGGAAAACGAATATAAAACTTTAGCCGAGTCTGTGGGAGGCTCCTTCTTTAGTATTTCTTTAGGATCAAGTCACCAGATAAATCCTTTTGATATTCCTGTTCCGGGAGAAGGAGAAACACCCTCCGAAGTTTTAAGAACAAACACTATTAATCTGGTAGGTCTTTTACGTATTATGCTTGGAGGTCTTTCTCCGGAAGAAGATGCACTAATAGATCAAGCGATTACCGAAACCTATGCTGCAAGAGATATTACCGCAGAAAGTGATCCCTCTACATGGGCAGAAAAAGTTCCTCTCCTTTCCGATCTTGAGCAGGTATTAGAATCAATGGAAGGCACAAGACCTCTTATTTTACGTCTAAGAAGATTTACCCGAGGAACTTATTCAAACTTTTTCAATCAGCACACAAATATCTCTGTAGATAATAATCTTACTGTTTTTGGAATAAGAGACTTGGAAGAAGAAATGCGTCCTATCGGAATGTTTATAATTATGCGCTACATTTGGAAGGTGGTAACATCTTCTATGAGAAAACGTCTTTTTGTTATTGATGAGGCGTGGATTATGATGCAAAACGAAGACGGAGCATCTTTTTTGTTCGGTCTTGTAAAAAGAGCAAGAAAATATTGGCTTGGTGTTACCACTATTACTCAGGATGTTTCCGATTTTATGCAATCAAATTACGGAAAGCCTATTGTTACCAACTCCGCTCTCAAAATTCTCCTTAAACAGTCCTCGGCAGTTATTGATATGATTCAAGAGGTGTTCAATCTTACGGAAGAAGAAAAATTTATTCTTCTTGAAGGAGAAGTGGGAGAAGGAATTTTCTTTGCCGGCCAAAAACACGTTGCTATTAAAATAACTGCGTCTTATACGGAAGACCAAATAATTACATCTTCTCCGGAAGAAATAGAGAAAATGAAAAGAGCGAAAGCAAGATTTTAATTTTATTGCATTTCTTTTCTTGTATTATATAATCTAAAAATAAAAACAAAGCCTTTAATAAAGTATATATGACAAAAAAAATTATTCTTGTTTTTGCTTTTCTGCTTTTGATTGTTTTTCCTTTTTTTGTTTTTTCTCAAACAGAGGTTATTTACCCTTCTATTCCCGGAGCTCCTTCTCCTCAGGAGATACTGGAGACTACAGAAACTCAAGCACAGGCTCTTCCTCTTTTTATGACTTATATGTTTAGGCTACTTTTGGTAGTCTCTCTTCTTGTTATAACCGGAGCACTTATATATGCCGGCTTTCTTTATTTAATAGCATCGGGTGACCCTGTTAAAACAAAAATAGCAAAAACATGGATTATTAGCGCTATACAAGGAGCTTTTGTTCTTCTTGCTTCTTATACAATCCTCTTTACTCTTGATTCGCAATTTGTTCTTTTTGATACAAGCGAATTGGAAGATCCGGAAGAAATTGAGTCGGATGCCGATATAGGGTGGGATATTAAAAACGTTTACTTTCAAATTACTTTCGGTCTTTTAATAGAAGACGCCATTCTTAACGAAACGGCAATGGATAAATTTTACGATGTTCTTGATGCAACCTATAAAGCCGAAGATACCTCTGATTTAATAGTGGAAGCAAGTAAGCAATTATTGGAAATCATAGAGGAGTGTCCCGAGGGGGATCCTTGTTGCGATGAGGCGCCTATGGATGAAGTCCCTCCTCCGGACCCTGAAGAAAGAGAGCCAAAAGACCGTGATATTCCCGACTGGGTAGATGAACCTTTTGATGATGATGACGAAGATGACGATGATAGTTGGATAGATGATCCTTTTAATGGTGATGACGATAACGGCACGGGTGGTCCTGATGATGACGATGACGAAAGAGAAACTTCTCTCCCCTGCAAGTGGGTTTCGCAAGCAAACTGTGATGGTCACGGAGAAGAAGCTAGTCCCGAAAAATGTGGGCTTCCTCGTCCCCCTCATATAGTATCCTGTTGTTGTGCACATGTAGAAAGCGGTGTTCGTCCGGTTGAAGACGGTGTTTGTATTAGCTCAGGATATGGTTGGAGAGGAGATCCTTTTGGGAAAGAAGGTCCACAATTTCATGGTGGAATAGATTTTGGAACCAGTGGAGATGTTTATGCTACCCACCCGGGAAGAGTGATAGCTGTAGGGTATCAAGGTACCTTTGGTAATCGTATTGTTATTGCTTATACAGACCCGGAAACAGGCAAGTCTTACAATATGTACTATGCTCATTTTGCTCATGGAACAATGCAAGTCAGTGAGGGTGACAGTGTAAATGCAGGAGATGTTCTTGGCACAGCAGGCCAAACAGGTAGTGCTACCGGAGATCATCTTCATTACGAGGTAAGGGAGATTGTTGATGGACAAGAACAAAGACCGGCCATCAATCCTTTTTTGCACGGCTTTTTAGATCTTGATGAATATTGCACGCAAGACAACGTTAATTTAGATGAAGATGGTGTTAATGATCATCCAAAAAATACTCAAAAACTAGACACAAAAACTTTTTATAGTAATAAAGAGGATGCCTTAAATAATAATTCTTTTTCCCTTTTTGATTTTTTTGCTATGAATGTTTATGCTCAAGAAGGGACAAAAGATATGATGTCAAATAGCGAGTGCAGGAATAGAGGAGGGTTTCCGTCAGGAGGGAATGAGTCATGTCCTTCCGGATCAGATTCTATTGGAGAAATCGACAACAACTGGTTCACAGTAACCGTACAATGTTGCGCTGAAGATG
>PWJI01000015.1 GCA_003560095.1 Candidatus Nealsoniibacteriota bacterium | reverse complement strand
GAAGGGAGATTCTATTGAAGGATCCTTTGTTCTTGGTGGAAAAGGATACAACATTGCTTGTAATTTGAGATACTTTGGCTTTCCAGTAGATTTTTTAACATATATTGGCAGAGAAGAAATAAGGAGAAAAATAGAAAATGGATTCAAAAAATTGGAGTAGCGTTTTCAGAAGACTTAATAACATGGGAGAAGTCGAAAAATAATCCTATTTTAGAAGCAGGTAATCATTATTATTATATTGATAACGGAAGAAATGCATTGGGGAGAGTGGGAGCCTGGAGAGATCCTTATGTTTTCTTAGATCCAAAATCAAAAAATTATTATATGCTGATTTCTGCGCGAGAAAACAATGGAAGAAGAGAATACAATGGTTGTGCCGCAATCGCACAATCAAACGATCTAATTAATTGGAAAATACTGCCACCACTTTTTTCTCCGGGAGTTTATGATGAAGTAGAGACCATTAAAATGATTTACCATGACGATAGATACTATCTATTTTTTTCAACCGCTAAAGAAAACTATAAACCGGAGTTTGCTAAAAAAAATGGAGCAGATGGGGGTTTGCACTGTTATTATTCCGATAATTTATTTGGAGATTATCAGCCGGTGAATGATACAGGTGTTGTTTTTGGAAAAGGGGATAAGGTATATGATGTGGAATTAATACATGACAAGGATAATGATTTTTTTGCGATTGGTTTTTTATATAAAGGGAAGGACAGAAAACTCGTTGGTAAACTCACAAAACCTTTTAGGGTTAGAATAGAAAAGGATAAGATTTTTGTTAATTGAGATTTTTGTTTTGTGATATACTTTAACGTATAATTATTAAGTTTAGTTAATATATTTTGAAAAAATTTAACAAAGCAATTAGAATTCTGCTTGTTACAAATGGCTTGATTTTGGTTGCCGGAGCAATGCTTGGTCCCATTTACGCCCTTTTTGTTGAAGAGATAGGAGGAGATCTTTTAGATGCAAGTTATGCTTTCGGTGTTTTTGCTTTTGTGGCAGGCGTTGTTACTCTTATTTCCGGAAGATATACGGACAAAATAAAAGAAAACGAGCTGATATTGGTAGCAGGATATGCAGTTATGGGAATTGGCTTTTTTGGATATATTTTTGTAAATTCTATTTTTTTGCTTTTAATTGTGCAAGCTGTTATTGGGCTGGGGGAAGCTATCTATGGACCTGCTTTTGATGTAATATACTCCAAGCATCTTGATAAGGAAAAAGCAGGTAGAGAATGGGGAGCGTGGGAGGCTATAAATTATTTTACAACTGCCTTTGGAGCGGTGGCTGGAGGAATACTGGTGACATTATTTGGCTTTAATATAATCTTTATTGCAATGGGACTTCTTTGTTTTGTTAGTGCTGTTTATATTTTTTTTCTACCAAGGATAATCTTGTAACAGACAGACTCGAATTTCAGTACCATACGGCGTGGAATTGCATCTTGCATTATTTATCTTTTAGACACTATATTTATCTTTATTAAGAGTTTTTGCTTTTCAATAACAATTTTCAAGATGTTTGCCGTTTCGCAGTTTATAGTGACAAGATGATTTCTCGGGTTTTTGTTTTGTGATATAATGAGTGTAATTCATGAAAAACTCAAAGCTGTTTTGCTTGATAAAAATTTATTGATTCTTAACCATGAAAGATATTTTTATAACTTCAACCCTAAAATCAGAACGAAACAGAGTTTTTAATCCCAAGCTTTGTCAAAGGCTTGAAGAGAAGAAGGTTAAATGTCATTTACCACAAAGAGATACAAACCAAAAAGGTTCGGATTTAGATAAATTCAAGCAAAATATTGAGGGCATTAAGAATGCTAAAAAAGTTTTAAGCATTGGGTTAAACGAAACTGTTAATTGGGGTCTTGAAACAGGGTTTGCTTTTGGGTCTGGAAAGGAAGTTATTTTATTAACAGAAAGAGGTCATCAGATTCCAGTAATGTCGCTGGGGATGTATAGTAGAGTTTTAGAAGTTGAAAATCTTGATGACATTGATAAATATATTGATGAATTAATTTGTTTTATTCTTTAGCTTTATTCAATTCAAGGGAAGGAGAAAAACTATTTCTTATCAGGACAGGTTCAAGAACATTTGGCAATAATTACGTAAAATTTTTAACAGTGAGGACTTTAATCGAGCTTAGGGCGAGGGGCTTCAGAGCAGACTTTTTTGGTAAACTTAGAGCAGGTCTTTTCTAATTTTTCTCTATGGTCTTGAGGATTTATTGTGATGAGATATTTTCTTATTTTTATGCTATAATTTAAGAAAATTGTCATTAAATAGTGAAAATTTTATGGAAAAAGAAACGAAAGATGAAATAAAAGAAGAGATTATTAAGAAAATAAAAAAGGAAATTAAAGAAGACGACAATTCTCCCGGAGGACTTTTTATTCCTGCCGGAGTTTTAAGTGGAATGGGTTTCGGCTTTCTTTATGGAAATCTCGTTGCAGGATTATTTATTGGCTTGGGGGTGGGCTTTGCTCTTTTTGCTATTTATGAGATTTTTAGAAAACATGGGAAAAATTAAAATATCAAAGTAAATTATATGGAATTCTTATCAGCCCTTGCGCCAATTGCTTTTGTTTTTGCCATAGCTGCATTAACAAAAGTTAATGCATTGGAGAAAGAATTAAAAGAACTAAAAAAGAACCTAAAGAAGATGACTAAATCAAGTAGAAGAAAATTATATAGAAGCAATAATGATAAAGCGCTTGCCGGTATATTCGGAGGATTGGGAGATTATTTTGATATTGATTCCAATCTTTTAAGAATTATCGGTCTCCTTATCTTTGTTTTTACCGGATTTGTTCCTTTTCTGATTATTTATTTTGTCGCGATGTTTATAGTGCCTAGCGATAGAGAAAAGAGTAAAGAAGAAAGTAAAAATAAAAAAGAAGAATAAAAATAAAGATTATTGCTGGATTTTGCGTATAAGAAGTAGTGATTTTTTAATTAATTATGTGGCCTAAAATCACCCTACTAGGGGTGGTTTTGTTTTATTGGATTTTGTTTTGTGATATAACTAGGATATGAAAATTTTATTAGAAATATCAGACAAAGAAGTTAACGACGGCTTGCCTGAAAGATTTGATAAGCCCTATATTTTAAGAAAGGCAGCTAGGGCAATTGTTTTTAACGAAAAAAACGAAATAGCTTTTCAATTTGTTTCCAAGCATAATTATTATAAGCTTCCGGGGGGAGGAGTAGATCCTGAAGAGACGATAATGGAAGCACTAAAAAGAGAAATTAGAGAGGAAGCTGGATGTGAGGATATAAGTGTAATAAACGAAATAGGTGCAATTATTGAATATAGAAACAAATTTGATATTTTGCAGATATCATATTGTTATCTTGCAAAAACATTGGGCAAAATAAATAGTCCTAAATATGAAAAAGAAGAAATTAATGAGGGGCTTGAGCCTTTATGGATGCCGATAAGCAAAGCAATGAGGTTGCTTCGTGACAGTAATCCAGAAGACTATCAAGGAAAGTTTATTGTCAAAAGAGATTTAGTTTTTTTAGAAAATTTTGAAAAAATTTTAAGAGAAGAAGCAATTTAATTTTCGGAGGTTCAACCTCCGACAGTTTATAGGTTATAAATTTTAATAAATAAATAATATGAGTAGAGGTTTTCTTAGAAAGTCCACACTTTATTTTGCAATTTTTTGTTTATTTTTCTCTTTTTCCTTTTCTGTTTTTGGATTTTTCCAAGACAGTAAAGAGCTTCAAGGAAGAATAGACTCCCTTAGACAAGAAGCAAGTAGCCTCATGGATATGTGGAGTCAGGTAGACATTAATACTACAGAAAACTTTACCTTCACAAAAAATCTCTCTTTAGGAATGAGAGATAGTGATGTAAAAAACCTCCAAATTGTATTAAACAAAGACCCTCAAACAAGAGT
>PWJI01000002.1 GCA_003560095.1 Candidatus Nealsoniibacteriota bacterium | reverse complement strand
TGGTTTATGACAAAGAACTTAGAAAAATAGAAAGTATAATAAGGAGGATAAAGGGAAAAGTAGATGCAGTGATCTTATCGGATATTGCTGTAGGTCTTTTATGCAAAAAATATAAGATTCCTTTTTTTATCTCAACACAGTTATCTGTGTCTAATAGTAAAACGGCACGATTTTATAAAGAATTTGGGGCAAAAAGAGTAGTGTTGGCGAGAGAACTTAATATTGGGCAAATTAAAAAGATTGCTAAAATTAGAGGCCTTGAAATTGAGGTTTTTGTTCATGGAGCAATGTGTGTAGCGATTTCGGGAAGATGTTTCATGAGTCAGTTTCTTTTTAATAAATCGGCAAACAGGGGAGAGTGTCTACATCCTTGCAGAAGAGGATACTTAGTTAAGGATAAAGAGCTTGGTTATGAGCTGGAGTTAGGAAGAGACACTTTAATATCTGCAAAAGATCTTTGTTCTATTTTTTTTGTTGATAAATTAAAAGAAGCAGGAGTTAATTCCTTTAAAATCGAAGGCAGAAACAGAGATGCACTGTATGTCGCTAATGTTGTGAGGGCCTACAGGAAAGCAATTGATAAAAAATTAAGTAAAGAAGAAAAAGAAGAGCTTATAAAAGGTCTAAAGAAGGTTTTTAACAGAGGTTTTTCGGATGGTTTTTACCTAAGAAAGCCAAACATTAAAGATTTTGCACAAGTCGAGGGCTCTGCCGCTTCTATATATAAAGATTTTTTAGGAAAAGTTACACACTTCTATTCGGGAATAGGAGTAGCACTTGTTAAACTTTCCGGAAACATTAAAGAAGGGGAGAAAGTTGTTTTTATTGGGGAAAAAGTTGGTGCAAAAGAAGTTATAATTGAAGAGATGGAGATTAAAAAAAGAAAAGTTAAAAAAGGAAAGAAGGGTGAAGAGGTTGGTATAAAAATACCCTTTAAAGTTAGAAAAAATACAGAAGTTTATAAATTAAGAAAGAGAGTTTAAGAGGATGGTAAAATAATTTTTCTCTTACTTAAAATTTTTACAATAACGATTGAATAATATAATATACAAAACTTATTTCTTTAAGTTTCGTAAGATTTGCGGATTTCTAAAAGAAATAATAGAGGCAAAGAGTTCTTCTCAGATTTTTACTTTTATGATAAAATAACGCAATGGAAATGGAAGAAAAAGAGATAGAAGAAACAAGGGGTATATAGTGTAGTGGCCGGGGTAGCTCAGAGGAAGAGCAATTCTTTCGTAAAGAATAGGTCGCGAGTTCGAGTCTCGCCCTCGGCTCCATCGGTAATAAACAACTAGTGACGAAACAAAATCATTAATTAGAAAATCATGGCGGAAGAGGAAAAGAAAAAAAGAGGAGATTTTTTGAAATTATTAGCCTCTATAGCGCTGCCACTCTTAGTAGGTACGATTGGTTCTTATTTTACCGCTCCGGCTATACCTGAATGGTATGCGGGTTTGAACAAGCCGGCGCTTAACCCCCCAAATTGGGTTTTTGCGCCTGCATGGACAACGCTTTATATATTAATGGGGGTTTCCTTGTTTTTGATTTGGAGAAAAGGAATTAGAGAAAAGAGGATTAAAATGGCTGTTTTTGTATTTATAACCCAATTGGTTTTAAACGCTACTTGGTCAATTGCATTTTTCGGAGCGCAAAATCCCGGGCTGGCACTTATTAATATTATTCTTCTCTGGATAGGAATTATTTGCACAATAATCCTATTTTATAAGATTTTCAGGGTGGCGGCATATTTGCTTATTCCGTATTTGCTTTGGACCAGTTTTGCAACTTATCTTAATTATTCAATTCTTATTCTAAACTAAAACCGACTCAACATACTAAGCTCTGCTTATCGCGTGTGCTAAGCCCGGTTTAGCCCAAGAAGATAGCAAGCTTCTTATTTGATGAGTGTTCCCACTTTTTGGCCGAGAACCGCTTTTTTGAGGTTTCCTTTTTTATAGATGTCAAAAACGACAACATTGATTTTATTGGCCCGGCAAAGATCGATTGCAGAATTATCCATTATATTGATATCATCACACCTGAAGGCCTCTTCAAGGCTGAGAGTATCGAATTTCTTTACATTATTATTCTTTCTAGGATCTTTATCATAAACTCCATCTACTCCGGTTCCCTTAAAAATTGCTTCGCAATTTATTTCCAAGGCTCGCATTGCCGCTGCGGTATCGGTGGTGATAAAAGGAAGTCCGGTCCCTCCTCCGGCGATAACAATTCTTCCTTTTTCAAGATGCCTTATTGCTCTTTTTCTGATAAAGGGTTCCGCAATTTCTTTTATTTCAAAGGCGGTTTGTAGTCTGGTTGCAACACCTATTCTCTCTATTGCATCTTGGAGAGCCATTCCGTTAAAAATTGTCGCCAACATTCCCATGTAGTCTGCTGTTGTTCTGTCTATTCCTTGTTTACTTCCGGCTACCCCTCGGAAAATATTCCCTCCGCCAACGACAATGGCAACTTCTACACCCGTCTTATAGGCACTTTTTATTTCTTCGGCTAGATAAAAAATAAAATCGGGATCAATCCCGAAATTTTCTTTTCCCATCATTGCTTCTCCGGAAAGCTTTAGGAGAATTCTTTTGTATTTTGGCGAGGATTTCGTTTTTGATGCCATTTTTTAATTTAGTTTATTTATTACTATGTCGATTATAGTTATTTTTTCTAAAATGTAAAATATTTATACAACACGAGACAAGGTGCTCTAAAATATGTTATACTGTTTTCAATGAAAAAAGAAGACCAGCTTATAATGGCAATTAAAAAAGAAGAATTGTTTGAGAAAGACTATTTTCAGGGATTTTTGAGTGCGGACAAGGTGGATTTTC
This sequence comes from Candidatus Nealsoniibacteriota bacterium, assembly GCA_003560095.1. GTDB lineage: Bacteria > Patescibacteriota > Minisyncoccia > Minisyncoccales > PWPS01 > PWHW01. Next base: position 1,128 of record PWJI01000002.1, on the reverse strand, counting down.
AAAAAAGAATTTTAGATAATTATCAGTATATTAGAAGAGGGGATATAGAGCGGGACTTCAACTACAAACAGCCCATTGGGTATGTTGTTCTGATTGATAAAGAGGAAAAAAAAGTATTTGCCTATCAAAGGTCGATTAAGGATAAAGATTATACGGAAAAAAGATTACGAGGAAAGTGGTCACTGGGTATCGGAGGGCATGTAGATAAAGAAGATAAGAGCAGAAACAAAGAAAACCCGATAGAGGGAGGAACTTTAAGAGAAGCCGAGGAAGAGGTGGCCGTTAAAAGGGGAGAAATGAAGATTGCCGGGTATATTAATGATGATTTAGATGATGTTGGCAGGGCTCATTTTGGAATACTCTATCTACTTGAGGTCTTTGGAGATGTTGTTGGCAAGGGAGCTGAAATCAAGACCGGAAAAATGATGAAGAGAGAAGAGGTAAATGAAATTATTAAAAATCCGGATTATATTTTGGAAAATTGGGCAAAGATATCGTGGCCCTTCTTAGAAAAATTTTTGTAATGAAGAAAGTGATGTGAAAATTTTGAGTAAAAACCATTTTAGAAATAATTATTAATTAAAAAGTAAATATTATGAGACAAACAATAAAAAATCTTACAAAAGCTTTTATCGGTGAGAGTCAGGCGAGAAACAGGTACTCTTTTTATGCTAAAACCGCCAAAAAAGAGGGCTTCGAAAAGATTGCTGAAGTTTTTAGCTTGACCGCGGAGCAAGAAAAACAACACGCAAAGTGGCTCTTACGGATGATTAATGATATAAAAAGCAAAGGTGAAGATGCCATAACCGTGGAAGCGGACGCATCTCTTGTTTTTGGAACCACTCTTGAAAACCTAAAAAACGCGATTGAGGGTGAGAATTATGAGCATTCCAAAATGTATCCTGAATTTGCCAAGGTTGCCCGGGAAGAGAGTCTCCCGGAGGTTGAAAAGAGACTTAATGCTATTGCAAAAGCGGAGGAACATCATGAAGAGAGATATACTAAAATACTAAAAGAGCTTCAGGCGGATACGCTTTTTCAGAAAGAAGAAGAAGTTTGGTGGGTGTGTCGAGAGTGTGGATATCATCTGTTTAGCAAAAACGCTCCTGAGATTTGTCCTTCATGTGA
>PWJI01000053.1 GCA_003560095.1 Candidatus Nealsoniibacteriota bacterium | reverse complement strand
ATCTTCTAAAGACTCAAAATCTACGGTTATGCAATAAGGGGTTCCTATCTCATCTTGCCTTCTATACCTTTTTCCAATACTTCCACTTATATCGAACTCACACATCCACTCTTTTTTGATCTGATTGTAAATATCTTTTGCTTTCTCTAAGAGCTCGGGTTTGTTTTTCATAAGGGGAAAGACAGCAACTTTAATAGGAGAAAGTCTTTTATCAAGCTTTAAGACAGTTCTTTCTTCTCCGTCAACCTTTTCTTTGGTATATGCATTTTCGAGAAACATTAGAAAAACACGATTTAATCCCGCAGATGTTTCCATTATATGTGGTGTAAATTTTTCCGTTGTTTTTTCGTCCGTATAAGTTAAATCTTTTCCGGAGTGCTTGGAGTGCTGAGAGAGATCCCAGTTTCCGCGAGTATGAATTCCTTCAACTTCTTTAAATCCTCCTAAAGACTCAAAGTTAAACTCTATATCATAGGCCTGAGATGCGTAGTGCGCCAAGACTTCGTGCTTATACCAGTTTAGTTTTTCTTTTGGTATTCCGTATTCCAAATACCAATTCCATCTAATTTCTTTCCACATTTCATAGCTCTTATCCATATCATCCGGATGCAAAAAATATTGCATCTCCATCTGCTCAAACTCTCTTGTTCTAAAAACAAATTGTCTTGCTACTATTTCGTTTCGGAAAGCTTTACCTACTTGAGCTATTCCAAAAGGAAGCTTTGGATGAACGGAATCCATGATGTTTTTATATTCCAAATATATTCCTCCACAGGTTTCCGGTCTTAGATAAACTACGTTTTCTTCAGAAAGAGCATCCGTGGGAGAGCCTAAGTTTGACTTAACCATCAAAGAAAATTGTTTTGCGGGGGTAATATCTTTTGAGCCACAATTTATACATTTTATTTTTTCTTCTTTTTTTAGTTTTTCCAAATTTTCGTTGATAAATTCGAGAGATGCTTTGTCTGCATCTATATCAAATTCTTCAAGAAGGTGGTCTGCTCTCATTCTTTGTTTACAATTTTTACAATCTACTTGTGGGTCGTCAAACCCTTCAACATGACCGGAAGCAACCCAAGTTGTCGGATGCATGAAAATAGAGCTGTCCAGTCCGTAAATGTCATCACGGAGTTGCACCATATGCTTCCACCATGCATCACGAATATTGTTTTTTAAAAGTGTTCCGTAGTGTCCGTAATCGTAAATTGCCGCCATTCCTCCGTAAATTTCGGAGGAGGGGAATATAAAGCTTCTTCTTTTACAGAAAGAGACCAGCTCTTCCAGTTTATTGTTTTTTTCTTTCATAAATATTTATTTTTAAGCTTATAATAAAAAAACTCGTCAAAACAACCAAAAAAGTTTAGTTGCTAGAACGAGTTTTCTCGCGGTTCCATCTAGCTTGCTCTAGTTTTTAGAGCCACCTTTATTTTGTAGCTTTTCTACGAGGGTGCCAATCTCCCTCAAGCTATTTTATTCTATTATAATAGTTTATTTTTAAAATGCAAGTTTATTTAATAAAAATGATGCTAAAAATAAACAGACTTGTAAAATATTAAAAATTGTGTTATAAAATAAGTAGTAAAAAGGAGCGGTTGTTCTTTTTTTAACTAAATTTCTAAAAAGGAGTGATAAGGAATGAGACCGGAAATTGTAAGAAAACTTTTAAAGTTGTTTCTGCTTTTCTTTCCTTCATTGGAGAACAAAGGGCCAGCTCCTGATAATTTTAAAGTTTTTTCAGGAACTAATATTCCTAAGCCGATACTGGAATCACTGATTTTGGCTTATCAGGAAATCTTTGCAGAACCTCCCTGGAACGAAAAATGGGAAAGAAAACAGGTCTTGGAGAAAATTGAAAAAGACCTTTCTCAAGAAACTTCTTTCTTGTCAGTTCTGCTTTCAGGCAATGGCGATAAAGTGTTGGGGTTTGCATGGGGAGATATTGTTGACTCGTCAGAAGTACCTCATCGCGCTTCGTCTGCGCTGAATACTGACAAAGTAATTGAAGTGAAATTGCCATCGACGCAAGTCCTTTACTTTGACGAGCTTGCGTTAACAAAAGAAGGAAGGGGTGGTCCGGATCCCATTAAACATTTATTTAAAATGGGACTGGATCATGGAATCAGACATGGTGCTGACTCTACGATTTTCTGGAGCACTCCGGAAAGCAGAATAGTCCCGATCGTGAAAATGATCGGGTATGAAAGAAGAGGTGGAAGTGTGATTAACGAAAAAGAGATAAATTTTTACTTTCACCCCGAGATCAAAATGGTTAAGAGGGTGGCCTCCCTTGACCAAGAAAAACTAAAGAAAATATTTAGATTTTTTAGCAAGAAACCGAAGTAGAGCGATTATCTTTACTTCGGTTATTTTTTTATGTTATAATTAAAAAATGTTGTTTTTACTGTTACTAGTAATTGATGTATAAAATGATTTTAAAAAACAAAAATAAAAAAGAAATTATCGAAAAAGCAATAAGTCCTTATGAAGATTATTGTATGGGATATCCGGGACAAGGCCCCTATTTTACAGGATTTGTAATGGGATCAAGCTCTGTTCCTGCAAAGTTGGGAAATAAAGGCTCTTCTGTTCTAGATAGAATTAATGCTTTTGACGTGGCTGAAGTTGATAATACTTATCTTGGGCAAATTAATATGATTACAGTTTCTTCTTTTTGTGGGCCTCATGGACTTTTATGGGGTTATGATGTGGTTTACGAAAATTCTTTTCCCGCAGAAGATATAATGCCTAAAGAAAAAGAGGAGAAACTTGAAGGAGTTGAGCTTTGTAACGGAAAAAATCTTCGACTTGCTACTAAGAAACTTTTCGGAACAAGAGATAATAAAAATTTTCCTCTTTTCCCCGGAAGTCATGTTTTTACGGCACAAAAATTTATATCTTCTCCGGGACCAACGTACTTATACGGAGCTTTTGCCGTAGGAATTCCGGAAGATAGAGATGCAAGTGCTTGTCTTTTTATGGAAGATGTTGGAGAGATGAAAAAAGACACACAAGAAGAAAAAAGAAATTTATTAAGAAACATGACTCTTAGCGTAATAGAAATAGGAAAAAACCAAAAAGTTAATTACAAAAAAATTTATACCGACATTATTACTCAAAGAGTAGAAAAAAATGAAATGGGAGGTGTTCTTGTTGCCTCTCCTTATTTTCTTTTAGCACAAAATGCTTATTCTCATTTCTTAGAAGGAAAAGAAGACAAAAAGCAATAAAAATTATATGTCAATTTTTGAGATACTTTTTTATTTAATTGTCATTGTTGCTGCCATTTTCTTTGGTGGATATATTTTTTTGAAAAAGAAAAATAGAGAAGGAAGAGTGTTTTCTGTTTTTTTGTTTTTTGCAATGAGCTGGGTTCTTGTGGTTTTCTTTTTCTTTTATCTCGATAACCCGGTAGCGGTATTGTGGCTAGGAAGAGGGGCTTTTTCTGTCTCGTTATTAATGATGCTCTCTTTATTATGGTTTGTTCGACTATTTCCGTTTTCCATCAGAGTAAAAAATAAAAAATTTTTTCCAACAATAGCAATAGTAACAATTTTATTTTCCATAATTTCGCTATTTACTCCATTGGTTGTTGAAAATGAAACCATTACTGGAGTGGGGCAAAGAGATACAGTATATGGACCGTTGTATTTATTATGGAACATATTTTTTTTAACGCTTACTACTTTCATCATTTCTACTCTTTTTTTTCAATACAAAAAAACACCAAAAGGAGTGGAGAAAAAACAGATTTTATATCTTTTTATAGGCATAATTTCTTCGATTATTTTTGGGTTCATAACAGTAGTATTTCTTTCTGCTATTGGAGTTACAGAAGGAACGGGAATTGCTGAGGCAGAAAAATACGGAGTACCATCCGCTTTATTAATTTTGTTTAGTTTTCTTTCTTATACGGTTTTAAGACACCGCTTTATGGACATCACCGTTGCCACAGGGAGGGTGGTAACATATCTTCT
>PWJI01000021.1 GCA_003560095.1 Candidatus Nealsoniibacteriota bacterium | reverse complement strand
TTGGCTCTGAATGTTGATATACGGGCCGTGGCCTAGCGGCTTAGGGCGCGCGCATGGGGTGCGTGAGATCGTGGGTTCAAATCCCGCCGGCCCGACAATTTTTAAAAATAAAACAAAGAGAGGTTTTTGTAATTTTAAAAAACATTTCCCCTTCTTTTGCTGATAATCTTTTTAATTAATTTAAAATTGTACGCATAATTATGGAACTTCTTTTATTTTCGGTGGTTTTTATGATTTGTGGTTCAGGTTTTTTTTCAGCAACAGAGGCCGCCCTCTTTAGTACACCAATAAACAAAGCAAAAATACTCTCAAATAAAAAGAAGAAAGGGTCGCAATATCTTTTAAAAATTAAAAGAGATATGCGCCCCACAATTACATTGCTGGTTGTTTTTACCAATATTTTTAATATTGCCGGAAGTATTTTTGTGGGAGCAATAGCAGGAGAAGTTTTTGGAAGTACAAAAATAGGAATATTTTCCGCAATACTTACTTTTCTTGTAATTATCTTTGCTGAAATAATACCAAAAAGTATTGGGGAAGCCTACGCAACTCAAATAAGTCTTTTTTTAGCGAAAACTCTTTTTTACGGCACAAAAATATTTACACCTTTTGTTTATATCACAGAACTCTTCACAAAGCCTCTTCCCAAAAAGAAAAAAACAATATCGGAAGAAGAGATTAGAAGCCTTAGTGATATTGGATTTATGGAAGGGGTTATCGAAAAAGATGAAAGAGAAATGATTAACAAAGTTTTTTTGCTTAACGATTTAAAGGCAAAAGACGTGATGACTCCACGCACGGTAATAACAGCCTTTGAGGGAAGTAAAAAATTAAAAGAGTTGGAAAAAGAAATTTACTCCCTTAGTCACTCCAGGATTCCCATTTACAAAAATAATTTGGACAATATTGTTGGTATATGTCATCAAAGAGACCTGCTTATATCTTTTTCAAAAGGAGAAAAAGAAAAAAGTGTTGCAAGCCTTGTAAACAGAAAAGCTATTAAGGTTTACGAAAACCAAAAAATAGACGAATTAATTCCTGTTTTTAGAAAAACAAGATGTCATTTGGCAATAGTAACCGATGATTTTGGAGGAACTTCCGGAGTAATAACTCTTGAAGATGTTTTAGAGCAAATTATCGGAAGTGTGGTAGACGAAACAGATGAAACCGAAGATATGCGCAAAAAAGCTAAAATAAAAAGTGAAAGTAAAGAATTATAGACCAAAGAGATCCGCAATGCCTTCTCCGACTCTCTTTACTGCATTGCCAGCCCTAGAAAGAATTCCCTTTTTTTGTTGAGGCTCTTCTCTTTCAGAGCTTTCTTCCTTATCAGAGGGAGCTTCGAATTTACCTTCCGGTATTTCTATATCCACATCATCCTCTTTTTCTTTAACTTTTTCTTCCAAGCCACCTCCTTTAGTAACCTTTTTCCCTCCTGTTTTTACATAGTCTTCAATAACTTCGTAAGCATTTTTAAACTTCTCAGAAGAAAAATTCTCGCCTTCAGTCATTCTATTTTTTATTGCATCTCTATACAATACATCACTTTCAATTTTTCCATCTCTAAGAACATTTTCTACCAAAAAAATCTTATAATTTGTGTCTTCCTTATCACTTCCGGGCTCTTTGAGTCTATTTTTATAGACCTCTAACTTATTTTCAAGAAGTTTTCTCTTTTCAGGAGAAAGATTTACCACCTTATCTTCTACCGATTCTTTTTTAGGTTCTTTTTTCTCTTTAAGATCTATTTCCACCTCTTCACTTTCCGGATCAACTTCAAACCCCTCGGAAACTCCTTCCATTTCAGGATTTCCTTCACTTTTCATATACTCTCTAAGATCAATTAAATAATCACTAATACCCCCTTCTCCCTTTATTTCTATTATTATTTCCGCTTCTTTTTCAAGTTTTTCCTGCTTTTTTCTAAGATCTTCTACATTTTCTTGTTCTTGCGTAGTCTTTTCGTAACTGTTTCTTATTTCTTAAATTTCTCCTTTTAGGCTTGCTAAATTTTTCTCCATCTCGTTAAATCTTTTTATTATTTTTTCTCCCAATTCCTTACAAGATTCACTTCTTTCTTTTCCTTTGCTCTCTAAAGCTTTTTTTAATGAGGGTTCTTTTTCAATCAATCTTACTTTAACTATTATTTTCATTATTTCTTCCGACCTTCCTTCTAAATTTATTTCTTCTAAATTTTTATCTTTATAATCTTCCCCTATCTCTTTTTCTATTTTTTGTTTACGTGCTTCGTGCTCTCTGCTTGCCGTATTTCCAATTTTTTCTACTTTTTCATGATCAACCTCTTTACCTTCTCTTTCCATATCTGCTTGCTCTTTTAACATATCCACTGCCTCTTTCCATTCTTCTCTTGTATAAGGCTCTTCTTGCCCCTCAAATTCTTCTTGTTGTGACTCTCTTTCTTCTTGGACATTTTCTTCTTTTTGTGTTTCTGCTTGTTCTTCTCCCGATTTCTCTTTTTCCGGATCAAAAGCAGTTATTTTCGTCGGTACCTCTCTTTCTTCTGCATTGTAGGCAGTTCTTTTCGTGGGCACATCTCTTCCTTCTGCACTCTGATCTTGTTGAGAGTCTTCATCTTTTTTCTTTTTTTCTATTTCTTCTTTTTCTTTTTTCCCGTCCTCAAACCCTTTATTAAATTCTGCATTTTTATTTTCCATATTATTTATTAATTAAAATTATTTTTTACCTTCTTTTTTATCGGCTCCGGTTATCTTCTCAACAAAAGAAGAAACAAGGTAACCTAAAATTACAAAAACATTTTTAAAAAAATTAGCAACACCTCCCCAAAATCCACCTCTCCCTCCTTCTTTTTTATCATCTTTGTTTTTTTCTTCTTCTTTTTTTCGGTTAGCCAAATTTTCTTTATTTTGCCTTTCCCACTCTTTCACATCTTTTTCTATTTCTTCTTTTGCTTTTTCACTACTTTCGCCTTTTTCTGCATCCTCTAACATTTTTTCCACTAAATCTTCTTTTTCTTCGCCATTTAGCTCTAAGTTACCTTCTTTCGCCTCTTTCAAAAGCTCTACAAAACCCTCTACATTTAGATAAGGTAAAAAATCATCTCCTTTCTCTATTTCTAATATTATCTCTATTACTTCCTCCGCTTCCTCTTGTCTTTTTAAAGATTCTTTATCAATTCCTTCTTCTTTTTGCTTTTCTTGCGTTTCTTCAAAAACATTTTTATTCTCTTCTTTTTTGTTTTCCATTTCTATCTTGCCCTTTATAACCTCTTCTCCTACATCATCAAATCTTTCTTGGCCTTTTGCTCTTTCCAGTGCTTCTCTAATAACGGGGTTTTCTTTGGCAAGCTCTATTTCTTTCATTATTTGAACTTCTGCAAGTCCACTGTCTTTATGATAATCTTTCCATTCTTGATAATCTTTTTCTCTTTGTTTTTCTGTGCGATTATCGACACTTTTTAAGTCTTTTTGCTCTTGATCTTCTTTTCCACCGTTTTTTTCTTCAATTTCTTCTATAGTTTTCTTTCCTATCTCTTCTTTTACTTTTAAGTCAACTTCTTTCTCGTTTCTTATTTTGTCCGCACTTTCTTTTAATAGCTCAATATATTCTTCTTTTGTATAAGACTCTTCTTTCTCCTGAACTTCTCCTTCTTCGTCTTGCTTTTCTCCTTTCTCTTCTTCCGGCCTCTCTTTTTCCGGATCAAAGGCGGTTATTTTCGTCGGTACCTCCCTTTCTTCTGCATTGTAGGCAGTTCTTGTCGTGGGCACATCTCTTCCTTCTGCATTCTGATCTTGTTGAGAGTCTTCCTCTTTTTTGCCGGGATCCCAGTCACCTTCCGGATTGTTTTTCATTCCTTCCATAGTTTAATAATTTAATTAATTTTTTCTATTATAAAATAATATTTATTTTTTGTAAATAAAAATTATGCATCTAATTTTGTTCTTTCTTTGATTTCTGCCTCAATCATTGCCCTTGGCCTTCCGTGCTTTAGCTTTGAAGCTCTTTTTGCCAAGGCGGCAATTTCATGATTTCCCTCAAGAGGTCTTGGAGCAGCAACCTTAAAGGGAGAGGTAACTTTATTATTCACCATCATTCTGGTTATATATTGGTGATTATCGATATTTCCCAAGTCAAATTTTGAAAATTCGGGCTCAAACTGTCTTTCTAAAAACTCAGCATCATCCACTCCTATTCTATAAGAAATCATTGTTCCCACATTACCAACAACCGCATTTTTTATCTCATCTTCAAGTTGGGGCATATACTGATGAGCAATAATAAGATTGAGCCGATATTTTCTTGCCTCAGAGAGAATGGTTGCTACACTTTCGGTAGTAAAATTCTGAAATTCATCAACATAAAGATAAAAATCTTTTCTCTCTTCTTCGGGAATTCTTGCCCTTCTAAGAGCGGCTATTTGCATTTTTGAAACTAATACAAGCCCTAAAAGAGAACTGTTAATCTCTCCTGTCATTCCTTTTGATAAATTTGCTAAAAAAATCTTTTTCTCGTTCATTGTTTTTTCCAAATCAAATCCGGATTTTTGTTGTCCAATAATATTGCGCATCATCTCATCTATAACAAAGCGCCCTATTTTAGAAACAACATATCCAAGCATATTTGATCTTGCTTCTCCCACAGTTTGCCTCCACTCTTTAAGCCAAAAATTACGTACAATAGGGTCGGATACATTCCTTAATTTTTCCTCAACAAAATTATTGTCTGTAAACATACGTGGTATTTCAACTATTGTCCCCGGATTGTTCTTGTCTGCCGATATTGCCGCCATTGCGTTTCTCATATAATACTCAAACATCGGTCCTGTTATTTCGGCAGAAAAAAGATGTCCAAATATGGTAATCATCTCCGAAATTGCAAAATCTCTTTGCTCGGGAGTATCCCATTCAAGCATATTGAGACCACAAGGCCTTTCTCTGTCAAAGGGTTCAAAAAGAACAACGTCATCAACTCTTTCTTTTGGAATATTGGCCAAAGTATCTTCAATCAAATCTCCATGAGGATCTATAACTCCCACACCTTCTCCTTTTTCAATATCTTGACGTATCATTTCTCTCATAAGGCTGGTTTTACCTACACCGGTTTGCCCAATAATATAGAAATGTCTTCTTCTGTCTTCCTTTGAAGCAATAGAGATGTTTTTCTTCTCTCCTCGGTAAATAGATTGCCCCAAAGAAATAAGCCCTTTTTCCGGAACTTCCGATGGAGGAGGAGCTTCTTTTGATTTGATCCACTTGATATAAGGACTTTCAATGTGCGAAAGAGGAAAGTGGTAAATGCTCGTAAGCTCTCCACTATTTAAAACAACCCTTTGATTACTTCTATAGTCTCTAAAGCTAAAGTCGTAAATCATTCTTCTTAACTTATTTTTGGCATTTACTCTCTTTGCCTTAAATCCGTTAATACCTGAAGTGAACTGAGCAAAGCTACCTTCTAAATTACGTAGTATATCTTCAGCTCTTCCTTTTTCTTTTGCCACTCCGATAAGACGAATATTTACATCAAATGCCGGTTTTTTTATTTTTGCTCTTATCATTTCTATAATAGCATCATCAACGCGAGGAGATTTTTGAAAAGAATCTTTTTCTTCTTGTATTTTTTTGGCATTAAAAATGTCACCTATTTCTTTCGCTATTCTTATAAAAATATTTCCGTGTACTCTTAATACGGCATCTCTGAAAGTACGCCTTTCTTCAACAATTTTCCTAAGGAGTTGCTCTCCTTTAAAACTTAAATCGATTAAAGATGGTCTTACAATAATCTGAACTCCCGCACCTTCGTCAGTTTCTATTCCGCTTACAGAATTAACAATAGACTCTAAGGGGTCTCTTCCTAAATCTTCATATGTATTAACGGGAACCAAAAAAGTATCTTTCTGCGATAAATAAGATGCGCAAACCTCTCCATTTGGCTCAAAAATAGTATAATCGCTTGCTACCTTTTCTATTACCGCTCCCGAGTAAACTCCTTGAATATATTTATTAAGAGAACCTTCGTATCCTGAGGGAATAGCTATATAAAAAGATATATCTCCTTGCCCTATCTCCGAAGCAATCTCAAAAACCACTCTTGGAGAGCCTTTAAAAATTCTTGTTAGAATACTTTCGCTTTTATTCAAATAAAGAAAATTGGAGTAAAGTTGCTCCATTTTAGAAATCATTCTCTTTTCTTCTTCCTCTCTGTCTTGCTTATCCATTCTTTCGTATTTTGGCAACTTAACCAAAAAAAGAGACATATCGAGACTCCTCTCCAAAATGCCCTTTTTTCTTTTCTTAAAGAGGAGAAAAGAAAAAACCAAAAATAAGAGAAAAAAGAAAACAACAATAATTTCGGTACTTAAAATAAATTCCATTATTTTTAATATAATTTATCGTGACAAAAACCTTCTATAGGAAGCATCTTTCGCCAAAACATCGTGATATATGTCAAGTAAAAAGGGGTCGTTTTTCTTTTGTGCTTCTCTAATAGAATACTCAAGCCCTTTCTCTTCGGCTATTGCAATAAGATGTTTTACTTCTTTTTTTACGGAAAGCTTCTTCTCTTCTTCCATTTTTTTCTTATCGTCATAATAAACCCCGTAAGAGGCTTGAGAAGGGCTTTCTTCCGTTTTTTCTTGAATTGCTTCTTTTTTTTCTTGAACCTCTTTTCCCTCCTTCTTTTCTTGTCTTTCAATGCTTTCTTTTTCTTCAACGGAAAATCCTTTTTCCTTATACCACTCTTCTATTATTTCACCACTTATTTCTTGTTTTTGAAAATTTTCTTTCTCTTCCATGTCCTAACTTTTTATTTTTATTACCGCATAGACTGCATTTTTTGTGCAAGATTCATTTGTATCTTACGCATTGCTGCGTTAAAGCATTTTTTTATTGCTCTTTCTTGTTCTTCCTTTGATGCTTCAGGATTAAGAGAAATTTCCTCTACCTCCATTTTTCCATTAATCACAACTTTTGTCCCATTTTCTTCTTCTTCAATTCTTTCTTTTGCTAATTCTTTTTGCATTTTATAAAGCTCTTTAGCCTGTTTCATTTGGTCTAACATATTTTTGTTTTTAAATTAATTTATACTTTTTTCTCCCTATAGAAAACGCTGGAATTAAATGCTACTGTTCCTGTCATAAAGAGCAAACTTCCAATATGATTCATTAAAATAAAATTTTCCGGACTAATCCCAATTACGTAATTACAAAAAGCTCCCAAAGAAAACAAAAGGCAACCCATTCCTATCATTGCTGCCTTTGAAAAAGCACTTTTGTTTTTATTCTTCTTAATTGCATAATTAAAATAAAAAACAGAAGCAAAGAGAAGTGAAATCATGAAAGAAAGCCCAACAATAATCGTTCCGTAAGTTATTAGATCGTTTTCCGGTCGAATCCAATATTCAATATCTCGATAAAAAGAAATGTCTGCTATTTCTCTAAGGCCCAAAAATTTTAAAAAACTTCCGCTTAAAACAACCAAAAAAACCAGCCACATATAAAGATTTTCTAGTGTTTTAAATTTTTTTAAGCTAAGAGGAATTAAGCACAAAAACATTCCCCCAATAAGCAAGAAAGGCCTAAAAAGAGACAATAAAGCAGTCACGGAAAAAGGATCTTTAAAGAAAAATATTGTTAATGCATTGGTAAAAAAATAAACAGCAATAAAGATAAAGCTGTAAAAAAAGTATCTGATTCTAATATTTTCCGGTATTTTTTTTGTAACAAAATACATCTGCACAGCAGAAACCGTACAAATCAAACCGGCAGCAAAATTAAAAATTGAAATCAAAGGTATTTCTTGCATATTTTTATTTTACCCTTTTTTTATTTTGTTGGCAATATTAAAAAACCGCCCAAATTCTTTGGACGGACTTTTAAAACTGCTCGTTCCAGAATAATCTGAGAATTATTCAAGGTGGGTGCCTCAGTCACAGCCCACGGGCTATGAATCATATACGGCTCCCTAAAAAAATTAATTCAGATTTTCATTTTGAACGAGCAGGTATTATTAAATATATCCAAATCAAGAAAGCATGTCAAGCTCTTAAAATATCGGCAAGCTGCTTAATAAAAGAAACAACAACCGGTGGAGCCATTAAGCTATAACTCTCTACTCCGTTATCATCTTCTACCACCCACGGTACTTCTTTTACTTCTACTTCTTTTTTTTCTTCGTTCCACTCATATTTATATTCGGGGGTAATCTCATAGTCAGAAACATATTTTTCCGCTTCGTTTATTGGAACAGAGTTGCGAAGAAGTATTTTGGGTATTCCGTGAAGACTAAACGCTTGTTTTATAAGTTTTTCGTCCATTTCAAGCCTTTCTTTGATTGGAGCAATTCCTGCCTCATCCCCTTCCTTGGCAACCATTCTTACTTCATTACAATCCGGGTTATCGCAAATAAGATAAAATTCTTCTTTTTCGTTATCATATCCAATTTTTGAGGTAGGTAAAAGCTTTAGGTTCCGCGAAGTATTGCACTCAGGGCAAACTCTGCGCCACTTTGCTCTCTCGTCAATAACTTTCTCAGGAACATCTATAAGAACAAAAAAATCATCATCATCACGGTAACCAATAAGGTCTCTAAAAAAGAGAGAGTATGATATTTGGTCCATGTTTCTGGGAAATCCGTCTATAAAAATAACTTTTCTCCCTCTTTTTGCGATTTCTCTCTTTATCAGTGTGAGTATAAAATCGGTAGGAAGAAGTTTGGTGGTACTCCTTCCTTCTAAAATACTCATTACTTCTTCAAGAGAATGCCATCCTCTATAATTTTTTTTCAAAAATTCAACAAGCTCTTCTCTTTTTTTCTCGTCTTTAAGTTCTTTATCTACACCCCTAATCATATCTCCAATAGAGAAATGGTCTATTTTTTCCGGATCAATAACTTCGGCAAGCATTTTGGAATAAGTTCCTTTCCCGGCACTCTTTTTTCCTAAAAGATAGACTATAAAAGCGCTTTCTTCTAAAAATTTTCTAATCTCTTCAATCTCATCACCCGCTTTAAGAAAAAAATAATCACTTCTTTCTTTTGGGTCAGAAAGATTGAATTTACGATCATTTTCCACTTTTGTTTTAAATACCGGAAATTCTAAGTCTTTCATTTTTAAAATCCTGTTTTTATATGAAACAATCAACTTCCAACAGGACGCCAATAATTAATAATTTTTATAATTGCTTTCTTCCGTTTTTTTCCTCGAATTTTTCTTTGATGATTTCAAGAGCCTCTTCTGGAGTATCAACAAGAGTAAATATATCAAGATTTTCCCCTTTTATTGTTTGATATTTATGGCAAAGCTCCTCTCTAAGCCACTTAAAAAGAGGTTCCCAAAAATCTTTTCCTACTGCAATTATCGGTCCTTTTACCTCTATTTTTTTTGTTTGAATAAGGGTAATCACTTCAAAAAATTCGTCAAGAGTACCAAATCCTCCCGGAAAAAAGACATACCCCGAAGAAGCGTAAGAAAGCATAACTTTGCGTGTAAAAAAATAATGAAACCCGATTGATTTTCTAAGATATTTATTAGCCCTCTCTCCTTCGGTAAGTTGAATATTAATTCCAATCGAATCTCCTCCCTCTTCGTAAGATCCTTTGTTTGATGCCTCCATTATTCCCGGACCACCTCCGGTAATCACCGAAAAACCTTCTCTGGTAAGCAATTTTCCAAAAAGTTGAGCTTTTTTGTAATTTGGATTGTCTTGACTAAAAGAACTCCCTCCAAAAATGGTAACCGACTTATCAAAATCAGTGATGAACTGAAATCCTTCAACAAATTCCGCCATAATACGAAAAATTCGCCATTGAAAAGTTTCTCTAAAATCTTCTTTTGCAGGAGGAAGATCAGTGTCCGGAATCTGCGACAAATCCAGATTCTCTCTTTTTTCTTCTTTGTTTGTTTCTTCTTTCATGTATTTATTTATCAATTCATTATTTTTAAATTTTTAAAACACTTTTAAGTGTTTAATTTCTTGCCCTTTATTATATTTAAAAAAATAAAAAAAGCGAATATTTTAAAAAAGCTGAAAAATTATATCTCCATCTCTATCTGTTCTTTTTGTTTGCACCTCAAATTCATTTAACTTTTCTATAACTTCTCTGTGAGGGTGTCCGTAACGATTTTCTTTCCCGGTCATAATAACAGCAACTCCGGGAGAAACAGCACTCAAAAATTCTTTTGCCGTCGATGTCCTTGAGCCGTGATGACCCACCTTTAAAACATCTGAATTTAAAGAAAATAAATCACAGCCCAAAGAATATTCTTTTTTACAGTCTTCTTTAATAGAAAGAATTTCTCTTTCCTGCTCTTTATACGCATCTCCGGTAAAAAGAAAACTATATTCTTCTTGAAAAACAAAACGAGAAACAACGGATACTTCATTTAAATCATTCACCTCTTTGTTTTTTATATCTTCTATAGGATATAAAATGTCAATATGAAAATCATTGGCAGAAACTCTTTTTCCCGCACGAGCCACTCTATACCCTTTTTCTTCAATCATCTCCTTCCATTTACGGGCAACCGGAGCTTCTCCGTAAACACCTGTACACATTACTTCTTTTACATCGTAGCGTTTTAGAGCCTCAATAAGCCCTGCAACATGATCATCGTGTGGGTGGGTCAAAATAACAAGGTCTATAGAGTTATAAAAAAAGGGCATTTGACGCCCCAACCCTTCAAGCAAATAATCTCCCGGACCTCCGTCAATTAAAATATGATGATTTTGCGGAGTTTTTATAAAAATAGCATCTCCCTGGCCAACATCAAAAAAAACAACTCTAAGCTCTCCTTTTCGGAGAGAAAAAAGAAAGCTCCAAGAGAAAAAATTGGCTAAAAAAAATAATCCTAAAAGAAAAAGCGTTATTTTTTTATCCATTGGTAAATCTTAAAACCACCAAAGCTAAAAGCTTTGGTGGTTTTAAAAAAGTAGTAATCTAATCGGCCTTTCCGAGAATTTTAAACATTTTTGTAGAGCAAGTAGGGCAATCTCCCTTTAAAGCTCTTCTTTTGACTCCTCCTTTTCCGTTCATTTCAACTTCTTGAGAGTCCTTCATTTCTCTTTTTTCTTTGCACTTTACACAGTATCCTTCTGCCATATTATTTTTAAACAAAAGAATATTAAAAATTCTTTTGCTCTTTTATTTTTTACATCTTTAAAACCTCTTACGACCTTTAGTTGCTTTATTATACTAAAAAGACTAAAAACTTCAAGAGCTTGCATGAATAAGATCATAACACAACAATCGGAGGTTGAACCTCCGATTGTTAGCTATGACATTTTGCTAAATCTTCGTTTTTTTGCCTTATTTAAATATGTGTGGGTTTAAGAGATTGTTCGTTTTTCTGCTTTAAAGATAGCTTCTTTTACTAAATTCTCTGCATTTAATTTTTTCTCTTCTTTTTTTACGTCAAAAATATTTCCTTTGGTTTTAGGATTTTTAGGTAAAAATCTTACACAACAGTCTTCTTCCGGTAAAATAGAGGTTTTGTATGTGTTTATTTTACTCGCCTCTTTTATGATTTCTTCTTTATCATAGCTTATAAGAGGTCTTAATATGGGAATATTTAAAACACCTTGAGCAATCGCCATATTTTCCATAGTTTGTGAAGCCACTTGACCCATGCTCTCTCCGGTTATAACCGCTTTTGCTTTTTCTTTTGAGGCAATTTTTTGTGCAATTCTCATCATAAACCTCCTATAGAGTAAAACCCTTAAGCTTTCTAAGGTATTAATCATTATTTCTTTTTGTATTTCATTAAAGGGAATAAGATAAAGAGTTGATTTTCCTTGAAAAGAAGAAAGCGTTTTAACTAACTGTTCTACTTTAGAAATAGATTCTTTTGAAGTTGCAGGATACGCATGAAAATGTATAAAAATATTCCTTACTCCTCTTTTTATCATTCTAAAAGAAGCAACCGGTGAATCTATTCCTCCGGAAATCAAAGAAACCGCTCTTCCCCCTGTTCCAATAGGAATTCCTCCCACTCCTCTTATTTTTTTGTAATAGATGTAGGTTTCTTGTCCTGCTATTTCTACAAAACATGTTATATCGGGATTTGTAAGATCAACCTTCTTTTTCGTTTTTATAGCTATTTCGTTACCTATTTCACGCGCACAATCCATTGAAGAAACGGGAAAAGATTTGTCAGCCCTTTTCACTCTCACGGCAAACTTCTCAAAGCTTTCTTTTTCAATTAAAGAAACTGCTCTTTCTTTTATTACCGGCAAAGAAGAAGAAACTTTTTCTGCCAAAGAAAAATAAACAATTCCGGGTATTTTTTTTAATTTTTCCTCTAAAAATTCATCTTCGCTAAAAACAACAACTCTTCCTCGAGAAGCTTGAACTTCTGCATAATTAACCATCTCTTTTATGTTTAAAACAAGCTTTTTTTCAAAAAAAGAGCGGTTTTTGCCCTTAAGAGCAATTTCTCCGTAATGACAAACAACACATCTTCTCATTTTTCTTCAATTTCATTTAATTCTTTTAATATTTTGTCTTTGTCAAGTTCGTACATATCGGCAATTTGTCCAATCTTTAAAAAGCTCATCTCTTCTTTGGCCATAGCGCAAGAAATACACGGAACCCCGTTTTCCGCCAAAACTTCTTTTCCGTGTTTTGTTTTTAATATTTCTTCTAATGTCGTATTTTCGTTAAACATAATTTCACATTTATTCTTATTTTTTAATTTAGATTTTTATACTATTACCCCCCCTCCCAAAAGTATATCATTTTTATAAAAAACCACTGATTGTCCCGCAGTTACTGCTTTTGCCGGATTTTCCAGTATAACTCTATCTTTTTTTACTTTTGCCTTTATCGGCCTTCCCCCATACCTTATTTTTACCTCACACTTAAAAGGAAAATCAATTTCTTGTAAAAAATTACTATCTTTATAAGAAAACTCTTTTCTTTCCAGCTTTGATTCATCTTTGGTCACCATCAATGTATTGGTTTTTTCATTCTTTTTTAAGACGTAATAAGGCCCTCGAGAAAGATCCAATCCCTTTCTTTGTCCTATAGTATATAAATAAACTCCTTTATGCTCTCCAAGCTTTTCTCCTTGCATATTAACAATATCTCCTTTTTTCTCGCCTATTTTTTCTTTAAGAAAATCCGCAACGCTGGTTTTTATAAAACATACTTCTTGAGATTCTTTTAAGGTGAGATCATAGAGATTATTATCTTTGGCAATCTTCTTAACTTCTTCTTTCTTATAATCTCCCAAAGGGAAAATAATTTTCTCAAGATCACTTTTTTTTAACCTCCAAAGAAAGTAAGACTGATCTTTGCTCTTATCCTTTCCTTTTAATATTTTTGTAACTTGTGATTTGTTATTTACTGATTCTCTATAAAGTAAAGCATAGTGTCCGCTGGCAACACAGTCAAACCCCAATGCTCTTGCCTTCTTTAAAAAAAGGCCAAACTTTATTTCTCTATTGCAGTCAACGCAAGGGTTGGGAGTAATTCCCTTTTCGTATCCTTCTTTAAATTTTTCTATTATTTTCTTTTTAAATTCTTTTTTAAAATCAAAAGAATGAAAGGGAATTTTCAAATTATCCGCGACTTTTTTTGCCTTTTCTTTTGCCTCATATTCTTCTTTCTGAAAGACTATAAAACCTCCTTCTACCTCAAAGCCCTGCTTTTTTAAAAGAAAAGCAGCCACCGAAGAATCAACTCCTCCCGACATTCCTAGTAAAACTTTTTTATTTTTTCTCTTCATAATCTTCTATTGCTTTTTTAAGACCACTGATAGCCAAAGAAGAGCAATGAACTTTAACTGCCGGTAGCTTTTCTAATTTTTCTATCATCTCTTTTTCGGTTATCGAGAGTGCCTCTTTTATTGTTTTTCCAGTAATCATTTCACAAATAACATCCGAAGTGGCAATAGCCGCTGCACACCCTAATGTTTGAAATGATGCATTTTTTATCTTTCCGTCTTCTATTTTAAGATAAACGGTCATTTGATCTCCGCATTTTGGGTTGCCAACCCTACCTACTGCGTTTGCATCTTTCATTTCTCCAAAATGCTTGGGATTTAAAAACCTCTCCATTGTTTCTTTTGTATAATAACTATTCATAATTAAATCTTAAATCTTTTTTATTTTATCACATTCGGAGGTTGAACCTCCGATAGTTGGAATTTTATCTTCTTCCTGATATTTTTCTTAGTTTTTCAACAATTGGAGGAAGTTTTTCCAAAAAATAATCAACCTCTTCTTCCTTTGTAAACCTTCCCAAAGAAATCCTTAAAGAGCTGTGCGCCTCTTCGTGAGAAAAGCCCATAGAAAGAAGTACATGAGAGGGCGTAAGTGACTTAGAAGCACAAGCAGACCCTGTTGATACGGCAATTCCTTCTCTATCTAGTGCAATTAAAAGGCTTTCGCCTTCAGCTCCCTTAAAAATAATATTTACATTATTTGCAATCCTTTTCTCTCTGTCTCCGGCAAGACTTGTTTTGGGAATTTCCTTTAATATTGTATCAATTATTTTATCTCTTAACCTTTTTGTGTCTTCAGTGTTATTTTTTTTAATATTTTCTATTGCAAATCCAAGTCCCGAAATAGCAAAAACATTTTCTGTTCCGGGGAAAAAACCTTTTTCTTGCGAGGCTCCATAAAAAACAGGGGAAATCTCAGTTCCTTCTTTTACAAAAAGTGCTCCCGCACCTTTGGGCCCGTATATTTTATGCCCGCTTAAAACAAAAAGATCAACTCCCAAAAAATCAACATCGCAACTAAGATAATTTACCGCTTGCACTCCGTCCGTATGAAAAACTATTTTACTGTCTCTTTTTTTATTTTCTTCCTTTAAAGCCCTTCCTATTTCTTCTATTGGTTGTATTGTTCCCACTTCACTGTTTACATAACCCACACTAATTAGTGCCGTATTATCTTTTATCTCTTTTAAGACATCTTCTACCTTAACTACGCCGTTTTTATAAACAGGAAGATATGTTACCTCTGCTTTGCTTTTTTTGAGAGGCTCTAAAACGGCTTTATGCTCAAAAGGAGTTGTTATAACATGAGGATTTTCCTTATTTTTTAAAACTCCCAAAATAGCTGCATTATTGGCCTGCGTAGCACAAGAAGCAAAAAACACCTCTCTTTCTTTGGAATTTAGAAAATTTGCCACCCTCTCTCT
>PWJI01000022.1 GCA_003560095.1 Candidatus Nealsoniibacteriota bacterium | reverse complement strand
TAAATGCTAAAGAAGGTTTTTGCATAGATGGAGATTGCATATCTTCTTGGAGTGAGCTGAGAGATTCTTTTAAAGAGCAAGACGAATTGGATGAAAAAATAAAGGAGGAACTTGAAGAGGTTATGAGAGAACTTGAAAAAAAGCTAATAGAAGAAAAACTGAGAGAAGAAATGGAGGATATTGCAAGAGAACTTGAAGAAAAATTAAGAGAAGAAGAGCTAAAAAAAGAAATGAAAGAGGTTATGAGAGAACTTGAAGAAAAATTAAGAGAAGAAGAATTAAAGCAACAACTTGAAGATATAATAAAAAATCTTTAAAAATAAAAAGATTTTACCAAAAAATAATTAAGTCAAAAAAATAAAAATTTCCGGCAAATATTTTTGCCGGATTTTTTATCTTTATTTTTCCTTTAAAATATATTATAGTTAACTAGTTAGCAGTAAAAAATAAAATTTTTTAGTTTATGAAAAGTAAAAGTAAGAAAAAGATAATTATTATTTTAATGCTTCTTTTTGCGGTTGGGGGTTTTTTCTTTTTTGCAAATAACGGAGAAAACGAACAAAACTACATAGAAGTTAAAAGAGGGGAGATAAGGCAAGAAATATTTGAAACCGGATCTACCGAAAAAGGAGATGATATAAGACTTAGTTTTAAAGAAGGGGGGAGAATAGAAAATATTGTGGCAAGCGAAGGAGAGAAAATAGAAAGAGGTGCAATTGTTGCTCGGGTTGATAAAAGTGATTTGGAATCTTCTCTTAAAGAGGCAAGAGCATCGCTTTCTTCTTCTAAGGCCTCCTTGGATAAAATTCTTTCCGGAGCAACCAAAGAAGAAAGGAGAGTTGCTCAAGCTGCCGTTGACTCTGCAAGGTCTAGCCTTGCCTCTGCAAAGGAAAACTTGGAAAAACAAGAAAAAGTCGCTAAAGAAGAGCTAAAAGACATTCACCGCGGAACAGTCGCTTCTTTGTCAACTCCCTCCCTTTTGGGAGATGTTTATTCTGCAATAAGGGATATAGAGCTTGGAGTTATAGATCTTGCCGACAAATACAAATTTTCGTCTCTAGTGGCTCCGGAAACGACAAAAGGGAGGCGTCATCGAGATGCGATAAGAAGAAGTGCTCGAGAAATTGAAAAATACAAGGATATGGTTGCACAAGACGAAATGAATTTTGAAAAAATGGAAGAAGCTCTCAAAGAAACGGAAAAAGAGTTAAAATCTATTATTACCGAGATAGATGGATTTATAGATGTTATTGAATCCGATTTTTATGAAGACAGATTTACACCGGAAGATAAAGATATTCTTCGTAAGTACAGAAGAGAGGTAAATAATCTTTTAAGTAGCATTGGATCACGCATTGGAAGCATATCTTCGGCAAATGCAAAAATTGATTCTCAGCTTGCCACTGCCAGAAGTAGCGTAAATTCTGCAGAAAGCTCTTTAAATAGTGCAAAAAGAGAACTTGAAAGAGTTGAAGCAGACCCTTCTTCTGCCGATATTAGAGTTCAGGAAGCTCAAATTGAACAAGTTGAGACAAGAATTGCCAACATAGAAAGAAAGATAAGTGAAACAGTGCTAAGAAGTCCGGTTACCGGAACAATTTCCGATGTTTTGATGCGAAAAGGAGAGGTTGCCTCACCGACATCTCCCGTTGTTGTTCTTACTCCGGAAGAAAAAATACAAATAGGGGTTGATATTTACGAAGGAGATATCTCCAAGGTAAGTAACGGAGATCCCGTTTCCGCTTCTTTTGTTGCTTTTGAGAATGAAGAATTCCCCGGAGAAATCCACTTTATAAATCCCACGGGCAAAATGATAGACGGTGTAGTTTATTACAATGTAAAAATTATACTTTACGAATATCCGGAAAATGTTCTTCCTCAAATGACGGTTGATGTAACTATTACAACCGATAAAAGAGAAGATGTTCTTAAGATTCCCGAAAGAGCTATTACAAGCGAGCAAGGAGAGAGGTTTGTAAAAGTACTGGAAAACGGAGAGCATGTAAGAAGGGAGGTGGAAACCGGCATAAGAGGCGAGGGAAGAATGATAGAGATTATTTCCGGGCTCAAAGAGGGAGAAAAGGTTCTGGTTGATTAAAAGGGTTTATTATGGAAAAAATTATAGAACTTAAAGATGTTTGTAAAAGCTATGATCTTGGAAAGGTAAAGATAGATGTCTTAAAAAATATCAATCTATCTATTTCTAAGCGTGATTTTGCTTTGATTTTAGGTCCCAGCGGATCGGGGAAGTCCACTCTTCTTAATATGGTAAGTTGCCTTGATGTTCCTACAAAGGGAAATATATTTCTCGAAGGAGAGGATGTTTCCAAATTTTCCGAAGATGAATTGGCAATGGTTCGGGGAAAAAAAATAGGATTTGTTTTTCAGCAATTTAATCTCTTAACTCACCTTACGGCTCTTGAAAATGTTATTCTTCCTACTGTTTTTCAGGGTGTTTCTCGTGAAGAAAGTGAGAAAAGAGCAAAAGAACTTCTATCTTCCGTGGGTCTTGAAAAAAGAATAAAGCACCGTCCTATGGAACTTTCGGGAGGAGAAAGGCAAAGGGTTGCTATTGCCAGAAGTCTTACTAATAATCCGGAAATAATTGTTGCCGATGAGCCTACAGGAAATGTTGATTCAAAGACGGGGAAAATCATTATGGATATTTTAACGGACCTAAATAAAAAGGGGAGAACGGTGATAGTGGTAACTCATGATACGGATTTAAGAAAATTTTCCAGTAGAGTAATAAAAATAAAAGACGGAGAAATAGAGCCGGAAAAATAATTTTAAAAAACTTATGAATTTTGATTTTTTTAAAATTGCAGTACAAAACTTAAGATCACGCTCTTTGCGTAGTTGGCTTACGGTTCTTGGAATTGTTATTGGTATTTTTCTGGTTATCTCTCTACTTTCTTTAAGTGAAGGCCTTAAAGAATCAATAATGAAAGAATTACGGATGATGGGAGGTGATATGATAATGGTTTTTCCGGGTGATACGTCCGATATGATGACAACAATGATTGGAGGAGTTGAACTAAAAGAAAGAGATATTGAGTCCATAAGAAGAGCGCGAGGGGTGGATGTTATAATCGAGATGCCTTGGCAAGGAGCGTCTGTAAGGCACCTGCAAGAAACAAAAATGTCTTTGATTTATGGGGTAGATTTTCAAGAAGCTCTTTATGTGCTTCACGAGGATATGGGTTGGGATGTTCGTGAAGGAGAGCTTCCCAGGCCGGGCAGAAGAGAGGTGATGGTGGGAAGTCTTGTTCCTCAAGATGTTTTTCCCGATTTGGAGGTAGGAGATAGTATTACTATTGAAGGAAGAGAGTTTACGGTTTCCGGAGTACTAAGATCTCTTGGCAATAGAGAAGACGATTTGGCTATTCCCGTTGATTTGCCTGATTTTAGGGATATTACCGGAAAAAGAGAGGGGACTCCGGTAGCTCTTGTAAGAATAAAGGAGGGGTATCAGGCAAATACGGTAGTGGAAAACATCGAAAGAGAATTGGAAGACTCAATGGTAAGAAGGAGAGATGAAGACAGTCCTTCTTTTTCCGTAATGACCAGCGAAACGGTTACCGATATGGTAGAGGGTATTATGGGGACTTTGCAAATTGCCGTTGTTGCTTTTGCCAGCATTGCGATTGTTGTTGGGGGAATTGGTATTATGAATACTATGTACACTTCGGTAAAAGAAAGAACGAAAGAAATAGGTATCTTAAAAGCGGTGGGTGCGCGAAGAAGACACATTACCTCTATTTTTCTTTTTGAAGCCGGTATTATAGGTTTTATTGGGGGAGTTGGAGGTGTTGCTTTAGGTATAATATTAGCTCTTTTAGTGGAAAACTTTCTCTCGGGTCCGGGAGCAATGGTTCAGCTTGAAGCTTATATTTCTATTTGGCTTGTCGTCTTTGGTTTGGCCTTTTCTTTTATCGTAGGTTGTCTTTCCGGTTTTTTGCCCGCAAGGCAAGCTGCCAAATTAGAGCCGGTAGAGGCATTAAGATATGAGTAAAATAATGTCACCAATAAGAAAACTTATAAGAGCGCTAAAAAATGCTTTTAGGGGAATAAAAGAGGCTTTTATTGAGCAAACTTTTCGCATTCTTTTTGCCATTGCTCTTTTTGTTATTTTTTGTTTATTTTATTTTCCTTTTGAATCTCTTGAAAGAGCTGTTCTTGTTTTGGTGGTTGCTCTTGTTTTATCTTTAGAGCTTGTAAATTCACAAATAGAGCGAATACTGGATATACTAAGACCCGATTATCACGATGAAGTAAGAAAAATGAAAGATATATCGGCAGGAGCGGTGCTTATTGCAAGCATTGGAGCTGTTGTTTTGGCCGTAATTATTATATTGCCATACATACTTGAGCTGGTTGAAAGAATTTCTTTTTTTTAGTATTCTTATAGTAGAAAATTGTTTAACAAAATAATCGCTTTTGTTGTTTTTTCTTTGTAATAAAAAATAAAAAGATATGAAAAAAAGTATTTTAGCCGGAATTACAACCTTTCTTGTCCTTTTGGGAGTTTTGTTTTTGGGAATGTTTCTTGGAGGAGAAATGGCTTTTTTGCAGGATGCCGAAGAGAAGATAGCAAATCAATCAAAAAATGAAGAGAAAGAGCGGTACGAACCGTTCTTGGAGCACGAGAAAAAGGTTGTTCAGGTTGTTGAAGATAATATTCCTGCGGTAGTTAGTATTGTGGCATCCAAATACGTTGAAAGAGAGATAATTTCTTTAGATGACATATTTTCCTTTTCTCCCGAAACCGAAACCGATAAACGAGAAAGAAGAGAGGAAGGAACTGGATTTATTATTTCTCAAGATGGCTTTATTTTAACCAATAGGCACGTTGTTGAAGATGAAGATGCCAAGTATACCGCAATCTTATCAACGGGCGAGGCTGTAGAGGCTAAGGTGATGGCACGTGATCCTATTCAAGATTTGGCGGTTTTAAAGGTGAAAAAAGAAGATTTGCCTGTTGTGGATATGGGAAATTCCGATACTGTCAGACCGGGACAAACGGCAATTGCTATTGGAAACGCCTTGGGAGAGTTTCAGGATACCGTTTCTAAAGGAGTAATATCCGGGCTGGGAAGACGGGTTGTTGCAAGAGGAAGAATGACGGCGGAAGTTCTTGATGATGTTATTCAAACCGATGCAGCTATTAATTTTGGTAACTCCGGAGGACCTTTATTAAACTTAAAAGGCGAGGTTATTGGAATAAATACGGCAACAACAATGTATGCCGAAGGAATAGGATTTGCCATTCCCATTAACGCGGCAAGAAGAGTAATTGAAGGAGCAAAAGGAGACGGAAGAGTGATTTATCCTTTTTTGGGAGTGCAATACTTAATTGTTGACAGAAACTTAAAAGAAAGTGAAAATTTGGAGGTTGATTACGGAGCACTTATTGTTTCAGGGAGGGAGCATCCGGCAATTACTCCCGAATCGGCCGCAGATAAAGCAGGACTTAAAGAAGGAGATATTATTTTAGAGTTTGAAGGAGAGAAGATAACAGTGGAAAACTCTTTGGCAAGAATTATTGTCCGCTATGACCCGGGAGATGAAGTAAAGATAAAAATCTTAAGAGAAGGAGAAGAAAAAGAAATTTCTTTGACTCTCGGAGAAAGGGATTAATTTCAAAAGTACCTCCAATTTTTCTTGATTTTTAGCTTAAAAATGATATCATAACAATTCTGAAAATATATTAAACAGCATTAATTTTTAATTTAAACATTATGTCTACGGTACCGGGCGCTAATTTTACACATAAAGCTCAGCAAGCTATTATTACGTCACAAAAAATAGCTCATAGGAGAAAAAATCAGCAGATAGATCCGCTGCATCTTCTGCTTGCTTTGCTTATCCAAGAAGAAAGCATTGTTCTTAATGTTTTAAAAAGAATGGGCGTGGATTTTGAAATGCTCAAAAAAAGAGTAGATCGCTCCATTAAAATGATACCCAAAAAAGCAGAAATTCAAGAAGCTCCCGGGGGGCAGTTTTATCTTTCCCAGGAAATAGCAAAAGCTCTTAAAATTGCCGGAGACGAGTCCGGTAAAATGGGAGATAAGTTTATTTCTATCGAACATTTATTTTTAGCCATACTTTTAACCGATTCGCGTGCCAGAGATATTTTGGAAACAGCAACTTTTCTTCCTCCCGGAAAAGGTGGTCCCGATCCAATGCAGGCAGAAAAATTAAGTTACGAAAACGCCAAAACAATTTTGCAAGATATTAGGGGAAATCAGCAAATTACCGATCCTCATCCGGAGTCAAAAATGCAGGTAATTGAAAAGTATACCAGAAACCTTACTCAAATGGCGCGCAACGGAAAAATTGATCCGGTAATAGGGAGAAAAAAGGAGATGCGTCGCTTGATGCAAGTTCTCTCACGAAGGACAAAAAACAATCCTGTTTTGGTTGGCGAGGCCGGAACAGGGAAAACAGCGGTAATCGAAGGTTTGGCACAAAGAATTGCCAAAAAGGATGTTCCCGAAAGCCTTAAAAACAAAGAGGTAATAAGTCTTGATATAGGTTCTCTTGTTGCCGGAACAAGATATAGAGGAGAGTTTGAAAACAGAGTAAAAGCCCTTCTTAAAGAAATAAAATCTCAAGAGGACAAGTATATTCTTTTTATTGACGAACTTCATACCATTATCGGAGCCGGAGCTGCAGAAGGTTCGATTGACGCTTCAAATCTTTTAAAGCCCGACCTTGCAAGGGGAGAGCTTCGTGCCATTGGAGCTACAACCTTAAAAGAATATCAAAAATATATTGAAAGAGACACCGCTCTTGAAAGAAGATTTCAGCCAATTACCGTTTCTCAACCGACAGAAGAAGAAACAGTCCTTATTTTAAGAGGAATAAAAGAAAAGTACGAAATGCACCACGGAGTAAAAATAGACGACTCGGCAATAAAAGCTTCGGTAGAGCTTTCTGCTCGCTATATTACCGATCGATTTCTTCCCGATAAAGCGGTTGACTTAATGGATGAGGCAATGAGCTCTCTAAGACTTGAAGTTGAGTCTCAGCCCGGAAATTTGGAGGACTTAAAGAAAGAAATCCAAGACCTTGAAATAGAGATGGAGTCACTGAAAAATTCCAAAGATGAGTCTTCCGAAAAACGAAAAAGAGTGATTTCAAGACAACTTGCCGATCTTAAAGAAAAATCTCAAGAGCTTGAGGCAAAATGGAGTTCCGAAAAAGAGGCTATCTCTAAAATAAAAAGTTTGAAAAATCAAATAGATTCCTTAAAACACGAAGCGGAAAGGGCAGGACAAGAAGCCGATCTTCAAAAAGTGGCCGAGATAAAATACGGTAAAGTACCCGAGCTCTCCAAAGAACTTAATTCTGAAGAAAAAAGATTAAAAAACCTTCAAAAGAAAAAAGCGGTTCTTAAGGAATCGGTTGCTCGTGAAGATGTTGCGGGAGTTGTTTCTCGCTGGACGGGAATTCCGGTAACTCGCTTACTTGAAGAAGAAGCAAAAAAATTAAAAAAGATGGAAAATATCGTCTCTCGCAGAGTTATTGGGCAAAATGAAGCTATTTCTGCGGTTTCGAATGCTATTCGACGTTCTCGTGCCGGTGTTTCCGAAGAAGATAAGCCTTTGGGCTCTTTTCTTTTCTTGGGACCCACCGGTGTCGGAAAAACCGAGACGGCAAGAGCTCTTGCGGAGTTTCTGTTTAGTAGTGAAGATGCTCTTATTAGAGTTGATATGTCTGAATATATGGAAAAGCACTCTGTTTCCAAAATGATTGGAGCTCCTCCCGGATATGTGGGACACGAAGATGCCGGTCAACTTAGCGAATCGGTAAGGAGAAGACCCTATAGTGTTATTCTTATTGATGAAATAGAAAAGGCTCATCCGGAAGTGTTTAATTTACTTCTTCAAGTTTTAGAAGACGGAAGGCTTACCGACTCCAAGGGGAAAAATGTTTCCTTTAAAAACACCATAATTATCATGACATCCAATGTGGGATCGGAGCATATTACCGAAATGAATGCTATTGGATTTAATGCCGATCAAGAAGAAAGCACAAAAGAGTCCTTAAAAGACAAGGTTACCGAAGCCCTAAAGAAAACTTTCCGACCCGAATTCTTAAACAGAATAGATGACATTGTTATTTTCAATCACTTAACTCAGGAAAATATTAACCATATTGTGGAGTTGGAACTTGAAAAAGTTAAAAAAAGAATGACAGAAAATAATAATATTTCCGTTACTTTTCAAAAATCGGTCAAGGAAATGCTTTCCAGAGAAGGGTTTGATAGGGAAATGGGAGCAAGGCCTATGAAAAGATTGATTCAAAAGAAAATATTAAATTCTTTGGCTTTTGAAATAATTTCCGGAAATGCGGAAGAAGGGGATAGAATTACCGTGAAAGCAAAAGATAATGAGGTTTTCTTTGAAAACTCAAAGACAAAAAATAAAAAGACTAAAAACAAAAAAAAGGTACCCGTAAATAACTAAAAAAATGAATAGTTATACTGGAATATTCATTGTAGTGGCAATCGCAATTGTTTTCCGTGTTTATATTGCTTTAATGGATTTTCTTTCTTCTTCCGGGTTTATTTCTTAGTTATTTAAAGAAAATCAATCATTAAAAAACCCTTGCAAGAAAAGGGTTTTTTTGATTTACTCTTCTTTTTCACTTTTTTCGTTTTCTTCGTCTTTGCTTTCCTTTGTTTCTTTTTCTTTATCTTCTTTCTTGTTGTCATCTTCATCTTTACTCTCACCCTCATCTTCATCTTCTACTTGCTCTTCATCATCTTCCTCATCTTCACTTTCCTCTTCTTTTTCATCATCCTCTTCTTTACTTTCTTTAGAATCTTCAAAACAGCCTTCTAAAGGTTTTATAAAAGCCAGTCCCTCTTCTTTTATTGCTTCAAGCCTTGCTTCTCCAATTCCTCTTACATTCGTAATTTCACTAATATCACAAAAAGGTCTTTCTTCTATAATCCTTTCTGCGTAAACTTCTCCTATTCCCGTTATTTTTTGCAGTTCATCTAAAGAGGCCGAGTTTATTTCTATTTTTTCTTTCTCTTTTTTGTCGTCATCCTCTTTACTTTCTTTTTTTTCATCATCATCTTTAGGCTTATCAAGGCAATCCTCCAAGGGTTCTATAAAAGCTAAATCCTCTTCTTTTATTGCTTTAAGCCTTGCTTCTCCAATACCTTTCACGTTTGTAATTTCACTAATATCACAAAAAGGCCTTTTTTCTATAATTCTTTCTGCGTAAACAGGACCTATTCCCGTTATTTTTTGCAGTTCATCTAAGCAAGCCGAATTTATCTCTATCTTCTTTTTTTCTTCTACTTCTTTGTCATTTTCACTTTCATCATCTTCTTCTCCCGCTTGCCCTCTGTCTCTTTTTTCATCCTCCTCCTTTTCTTTTTCATCATCCTTTTCCTCATCATCATCTTCTTTACTTTCTTTATAATCGTCAAAACAGCCTTCTAAAGGCTCTATAAAAACTAACCCCTCTTCTTTTATTGCCTCAAGTCTTGCTTCTCCAATGCCTTTCACGTTTGTAATTTCACTAAGACTACAAAAAGGTCTTTCCTCTATAATTCTTTCTGCGTAAACTTCTCCTATTCCCGTTATCTTTTGTAATTCATCTAAAGAGGCTGAGTTTATTTCTATTTTTTCTTTCTCTTTTTTGTCATCATCCTCTTTGCTTTCTTCTTTTTCATCTTCGTATTTCTTTTCCTTTTCTCCATCTTCTATCTGTTTTTCGTCTTCCTCTTCATTTTTAGACTCTTTAAAGCAATCTTTTAAAGGATCAACATATGCCAACCCCTGCTTTTTAATGTTTTTTAGGGTGGTTTCTCCAATACCTTTCACGTTTGTAATTTCACTAAGACTACAAAAAGGTCTTTCTTCTATAATCCTTTCTGCGTAAACAGGACCTATTCCGGAAAGTTTTTCCAACACCTCTCCTTTTGCGGAATTAATTTCTATTTTTTTTATATCTTCCTCTTTTTCTTTGGCCTCTTCTTTTTGAGGTTTTTCACTCTCTGTCTTAAAAGAGTAGGTAAAATACTCTTCTTTGTCTTTCTTTTCTTCTTTTTTGTCAGACTTTTCTTTTTCAAGTAAAAGAGGTTCAATTTCTGTCATACTAAGAACAGTTTCTTTTTGCGATGCCTCTAAAAAATTAATTCCAATCATTGCCCTCAAGGAACTTCTCAAATCTTCTTTTTCGTTTTTTGATAAAAAAAGAAAAGAAAGGGAAAATAAAAAAACAAAAAAAGATATAATAAATATAAAAGGGATTGTTTTTTTCATAGTGATGTTTGGTTAAAGGATGTGTTTTTACTATTTATAAAAATTATTGAAATAAAACTATTTTATTAAAGCAAAAAAAAGACCCTACTTTTAAAGGGTCTTTTTATTATTTTTCCTCGATTTTTGAAACTTCTTTTGTAAACTCCGTTAAGACATTTAAAAATACTTTCAAGTCTTTAATATCTACCCACTCTTTCTCTGAGTGCGATCCGCCCCCTTTTGGTCTTATGAGCATTGTCTCAATTCCTTTTTCAAAAAAGAATCGTGCATCGGAAGATCCGTGTGATACTTCCGATGAAACCTTTTTTTTATGTTTTTTTGCTATCTCTTTGAATTTCTGAAAGTTTTTTCTTCTAATATCGCACTCAAAAAAAGAAACATAAACTATTTCTTCAGTTTCTATTTTCTTATATTTTCTTTTCAAGGAAGACATTTTTTCCTCTATTTCTTTTTTCTCTTTTTCGTTTGTAAATCTTATATCAATCTTTGCAAAAGCCTTATCGGCAATTTGATTGGTTGCCTGTCCTCCTTCTATGTTTCCCACATTAATGGTTGGACCAAAGGATTTTCTAGAGGAGTGGGGGAAAAAGCACCTTAAATCATTTAAAAAGTCCATTAACTTGTGAGTTGCCGAATCTCCCTCCCACGGTCTTGAAGCGTGTCCGGGAGAACCCTTGGCAGTAACCTTAATGTGACGCCCTCCTTTTGCTTTTTTATCAAATTTCCAGTTATCTCCTCCGTCAGGCAAAAAACAAAAGCGGGGGGAGTAGCCCTCGTCAAGAACTTTTTTTACTCCGTTAAATCCTCCCACTTCTTCGTCGGAAGTTAAAAGAACCCCTACATCGTGCTTTTTTAAGTCAATGTTTTTTAGTATTTCCAAATAACAAGCAATGGCAAATTTCATATCGTAAGCGCCTCTCCCGTAAAGCCTACCTTCTTTTATTTTTGCCTTAAAGTCTTCTTTTTCTCCGAAAACTACGTCAATATGTGACTGAAGGCAAACGGAGGGAGAATTGTTTCCTATAATAAGTGAAGGGTAACCGTTATAAAAAACCATTTTTGTTTTAATTTCTTTGGGCACCTGTGATTTTACCCACAAAAGTGCTTTTTTGCTTTCTTCTTTTTGAGAGGTAATGGTTTTAAAAGATATTAATTTTTGAAGATTTTTTATCATATTATGTAAGTGAATTTTTTATTGATTTTAGCATAATTATTTTGAAATAAAAAAAATAAGGGAAGTGTGCAAACTTCCCTTTTTCAAAATGTTTCCTCAAGAAGGGTTCCGGCAAAGCCACCGCCTTGTGCTACGTTAATAGTTCCTCTTTCAATATAGCGCTCATACTCTTCAAATCGGCTAATGCAATAAAGATAATTTATACTGCTACTGTAAGCCATAAAAGAAGGGGATATGTCCAGTGCAATATTTCCTTCCGGTTCTTGCGTTGGAAGCATAGGAAGCCATTTGGCATTGTAAAGTCCGTAATTTTTGCCAACTTTTTCTCTTAAAGATGCTTCCCATTCTTTTGGCGACATGTTTCGCTTGAAATCAATACCATTACCGCTTGCTCCCTCGAAGGGCTTCAATACCAAATCTTTTTTTTGGCCAAGAGCCCAAAGAATGTCCGCTTCGCTTTTTAGCTCTCTTTCTCCCTCGTCCTCCCTTAAAAGATATTTTTTGTTTCCTATATCTTCTTCAGGATTTTGTGCTACGGTGTTTAGGACAAAACTTTCTTCTTGCATCTGCTTGGAGATAAGAAACTTTTGGAATTCTTTTGAAAATTCGGTATATCCTTCTTCTCTGATGTCTCCAAACCTCCAAACACACCTGTAGTTTTTGCAGCTCTCCAAGTCTTCGGGGTTTATTTTTACAGCTTTTAATCCTCTTTTTATAAGAGAATTCATAAAAAAGTCTCCCCATTCTTTTTTTACTGCACCGTTTCCGATAACAAACGCTATTTCTTTTCCGTTTATTTTACCGTTTAAAGAATCTACAATCCTTTTTGCAGGGTCGGGCTGATAAAGAGACATTTCCGAGCGATTGGTATGAAGTGCCGCTGTGGCTGCTCCGCATTCGGGAGAATTGGTATTAATTTCGTAACACCCCCGAATACCAAGCTCCCATCTGTAGCCGTAAGATGTTTTGCGGAAATTTTTTACTTCCGGTATTAAGTCAAAACGAATATGACCTGTAAATTTTTCTCCTGCTTTTTGCAACACTTCTTTGTAAATGTTTTTGCAATAACCGATGATTTCTATAAGTTCGTGCTTTTCCAAGATTAGCAAACCGTTAATGGTTGCTATCTTATTTTCTGCCAGAAACATTCCTTCTCGAAGTAAATTGTCATTTTGTTTTTTTAAAAGAACTAACTTCAATTTTAAAACCTCCTTTTTATTTTTCAGACCTTTTGGCCTGAGGAAGATCTTTTTTTTAAAACCTTTCTCAGAAAAAAAGAAAACCTCCCGATTTTTTTCGGGAGGTTTAATTGATTTTTTTATTTTTTTATATTTTGCTAAATTGAAAACCTCCCGAATTTTTGTCGAGGATAATAAGGACAATAAGAATAATAATGTTTTTCAGAAAGTTTTCTTTCATGTTTTTTTAATATATTTTCTGATTATATTTAAAAAGAATATTTTGTCAAATTTTTCATAAAAAAAGAGCGGAGAAATTTTTCTCCGCTTTTAATTTGTAACGGTTATGGTTCCCGCGTATCCTCCTCCTTGAAGAACATTAATGGTTCTTCTTTTTTCGTAGCTATTCCAAGGCTCAATACGCGTGACGGAATAAAGATGACAGAGCTTTTCTCCGTCGGCAAAAAATGCCGGAAGAAAGTCCATGGTAAGGGGCATTCCGTGAATGTTTATTTTGGGAAGAAGTTGTTTTTTAAAGAGACCGTAATTTTGTTTTTTTAGAGCCTCTTTTAATGTCTTTTCCCACTCTTTGTAGGAAACATGGTCTCCAAAAACTATTCCGTTGCCACCCGCACCACGCAGAGGTTTTAAGACATAGTCATCTTTGTTTAAAAGAAGTGCTTTTTGAAAATGATCTTCTTTTAAAAGAGGAAACTCGTCTTTTTTGGCCAAAAATATTTTATTGGCAACATCTTTTTCTCTGCTTTCGGGCAAGGTGTTGAAAACCTTCGAAGGGCTTTTGATTTGTTTTTCAAAAAGCCATTCTTGAAAGTCGTTTTCAAATTCGGCAAAATCTCCCTTAAAGTCAACATCTCCCCACCTGTATAAAGGCGATGGATTTATCTTCATTGCTTGTTTTTCGGAGACTTCTTTTACTAAGAGCCCTTCTTTTTCAAGCTCTTTTATAAAAGCACTTCCCCAAGAGTCTTTGGCTACGCCTTTTCCTCTTACAATGAAAATTTCTTTTCCGACTTCTTTTTTAACTTTTTTAGCAAAAGCTTTTACCGCCGAGGGTGTTTTTGAGGTAAGGGCTTTGGGCAAGGATTGCCGGTAAAGAGCGTCACAAGAAAGGCACTCGGGACTATGGGCATTGATTTCGTAGAGTCCTTTTATTTCAAGTTCTCCCAAATAATACCCGTAAGAGTTTTTTTGTGGCTCTTTTTTAAATTGGGGAATAAAATCAAATCTTACAAGTCCTTTGAATTTTTTGTTTGCTTTTGATTTTGCCAAAACTTTTTTCCATACTTTTTGAGCATTTTCTATAACATTCTCGTGCTCTTTTTTGGAGATGGTTAAGTATCCTTGCAATGCCCCGATTTGTTTTCCGCCCACCGTAAAACCGTTACTTTTCTCGAGCAAATTGTTTTTTAAAAGAACTAAGTGCACTTTAATCCCTTCCTTTCTTCGGGTTTTTCCCCGAGAACTTCTTTAGTTTTTAAATTCTTAGTATTTAAAAAAGTTCTCGAAAAAAAACTCTATAAAATAAAAAACTCCCGCGATCCGGGAGAGTAATTTGATTTTTTGCTTATTTGCTAACTTGAAAATCTCCCGGATTTTTGCGGGTTTCTAAAAAAGAAAAAGAAAAATTTTGTAATACGACTTTTAAGCATAGCAACTACATTATATATTATAATATTTTTTTGTCAAAAATTACTGTTAATTTCCATTGCCTGCAACAATCGGAGGTTCAACCTCCGATTGTCTTGGAGCTTGTAATTTGGGATTTATGCCAATAGAATACTGTCAAAGGTCGGACCTATGACATTTTATTGAACCTCCGATTGTCTTGAAGTTTGCAATTTGGTGCTTTTTTGTTTTTTTATTTATTTTTGCACAGTTAAGGGCGTTGCTTAACCCGGTTAAGCAACGCCCAAATAACGCCCAAATAGAGAATGTGCCTGTGCAAATAAACGGTGTTTGGGCAAAGAAGGGGATTGTCGGAGGTTCAACCTCCGATTGTTCTTCGATTGTTGTTTTTATAAAAAAAGATTGACAATGCTAAAAAATATTATTAAAATTTTACAAATTTGTTTCGTGTTGTTTTGTAGCAAATTTTTAAAAGGAGGGTTGCTCTTATGACAAATAAAAAAAGGAGTGAAGAGTGTTCTAACTGTCATGTGATCGAGCAAAGAGGAATTTATGGAGGGAAGCTTGGAGAGCACGTAAGGTGCATTGAGTGTGATTTTATTGTTGTTGTCGGAAAAGGACGATATGATATGACAAAAAAAGAATTTATTTTTGTCGATTCGCGAATTTTCAGCCGGACTTAAAAAAGAAATTAATAAAAGGAGGTTATTATGGCAAATCCGAAAAAGGAAAGGGAAAAAAAGGTAAAGAGGATTATGAGGGAGGTAAGAAAAAACGGCTCTGAAAAAAGCGAAAGAAAAGAAAAAAAAGAAGCTTCCTAAAGTATATCCGCATTTATCAGAAAAGCTTTTCCTTTAAACTGTCATAATAAACAAAACATCACTATAAAAAGAGATGCAAATTATTTAAAAGACACTTTCTGTCTTTCTAAAGCCCCCTTACTATTTATAAAAGGG
>PWJI01000043.1 GCA_003560095.1 Candidatus Nealsoniibacteriota bacterium | reverse complement strand
TTTCATTGTTTTTTATAATGTATTGCAGTAGCCTTGCAATATCCTTTGCCGTAGATGAGTTATATTTATTTTTACTATCCAGTCCACTGGGATTTATAAATTGAGTGTCTTGCATTCCTATTTCTTTTGCTTTTTCATTCATTTTATTTACAAATCCAATAACCGGCTCTTCTTTCGTTTCCAGGAAACGATCGCTTATAAGTGCAAGCGCAAAAGCTGCACTATTATTGGATTCAATTAACAAAGGGTAAACCATTTCCTCTATCTTTGTCCCCTCCCATGCTCTAAAATCACGAAATTCTGTTCTTGAAATTATTTCTTCCTCTGTTATTTTAGTTGCTTCTTCCAGCTTATAGTTTTCAAAAACCACCATTGCTGTCATAAGTTTACTAATGCTGGCTATCGAAAAAACTTCATTGGAGTTTTCTTCAAAAAGTACTTTTTCCCCGTTTTCTTTGTGATAAATGGAAAGAGAAGCTGAAGATATTGGCTTTTCCAAGTTTTCACTTAATTCCAGTTTTTGAGGATATGTAATTTCTTTTTTAAGGGTTATTTCTTGTCTTTCAGTTTCTTGCTTTCCTTGCGTTCTAAAAAACAAAAAAAAGATACCGATAAAAAACAACACAAAAAAAAGGAGTAAAAAAACCTTACCTCTTTTTGTGTTTATTGCTTTTAATATTGTTTCCAAATAACCTTTCATTGTTACTCTAATAACAATATGAAAAAATCAAAAATAATTAAAACTAAATATATTTTCGAATTATTTCAATTACTTCTTTGGGAGTATAATTGGTTTTAATCAAATACTCTTTTGCTCCATATTTCATCGCCTTTTCACGTGACTCTTTGTCATCGTAATTTGAATAAGCAACTACCGTTACACCCGAGATCTCTCCTTCTTTGTTGCGTAATTTTTCTATAAAGTCGGTTCCGTTATCTCTGGGAAGGAGAATATCAAGAAGAATAAGATCGGGCTTTATTTTTTCAGCCATTTCCATTCCCTCCTCCGCATCAAAAGCTGAAAAAACATCAAAGCCCTCATAGATAAGTCTGTCACGATACATTTCAGCAAGCATTTTCTCGTCCTCGATAATGAGAATTTTGTTTTTTTCTTTTTTAATATTTTCTTCCATATTATTTATGAAAATTAAATTTATTCTTCTATAGAGAGAATTCTAAAGACTTTTTGGTTTTTAAGAGTGTCGTGTATATAAGCTTTCATTCTATCCATATTTTCTTTTGTCTCATCTTCTTTATTTTTCCCCATTGCTTTAAAGTGATGATCTACTTCCTGATCTATCTCTTCCTCTGATACTTCTATTTTTTCGTCTTTACTTATTTTATGTAAAATAAGAGCAAAAGAAACATTCTCTTGAGCTCTTTTTTGCCAGTCTTTTCTCAAATCATCTTGTGTTTTATTTATTTCTTTTAGGTAATTATCAAGAGAAGAACCGCTTTGCATTAACTGATTTTCAATTGTTTTAATCATGTTGTCCAGTTCTTTTTCGACAAGAATATCGGGAACCTCAAAACTTGTTTCATTTTTAATAGCTTGCAAAACATCAAGTTTTATTTTTTCTTTTTCTTTTTTTCTTTTTTCAGCAAGCACACCTTCTTTCACCTTTTCTCTTAATTGATTTATATTTTCTATATTGGGAAAAGATTTTGCAAACTCATCATCAATATCCGGGAGTTCGCGATTCATCACACTGATCATCTCAACATTAAAATCAATTTTTTCTTCCTTTCCTTCGGTTTTACTCGTAGATGCATTAATTGAAAAATCTTTGTTTTCACCAGCTTTCATTCCTAAAATATTATCTTCAAAACCCTTTAAGTCATCAAGATCACCCTTTCCAAGCACAACTTGAAAGTTTTCTTCTTCAACTTTTTTACCATCTTCTTTTGTATTACCTTGGCCAAGAAAAACTCCTTTAAAATTTATAATTACCGCATCCCCTTTTTTTGCCTCTCTATCAACCTTTTCTGTTCTTGCTTTTGTCTCTCTTATTCTTGATATAGCTTGATCAATTTCTTCATTACTAACATCTGCCTTTTCACTTTTTGCAGCAACATCCTTTGATATTTTTCTATAATCCGGAAGATTTATTTCGGGCATAACATAAACAAAAGCCCTATAAACAACATCATTTCCCGGAGCACATTTTATTAAATTAACCTGTGGGCTAGAAAGGGCAAATAGTTTGTTTTCTTCTATAATTTTAGGATAAGTTTCTTGTACCGCCTCTCTTGCAGCGTTCTCAAAAAGTTTTTCTTTTCCAATGGTATTTTCTACAACACTGCGAGGAGCTTTTCCGGGCCTAAAACCTTTGATATTCATTTCACTTACTGCTTTCTGAGCAGCTTTTTCCATATAATCCTCCATCTCCTCTACAGAAATGGTAACTTCTATTTCCCTCTTTGTGTCTGATTTTTTATCAATTTTAACATCCATAAAGATAATATTATTATATTTTAAATTAAGTGATTACCAATTTTAGCATAAAAAAAAATAATTTCCATGAATAAAAATTACATATTTTATGCTAATAAATTTTTGTTTGTTGATTAAATGATTATTTATAATCAATCTTCATTTGTTTCTTCTTCCTCCCTCTCCTCTTCTTCTTCTTTCTCTATTTCTTCATTCTCTTTTGCTTTAATTGTTATTTTTTCTTTTATTGTCTCAACTTCTACCTCCTCTTTAAAAAGCTCATCATCGTCTAAAGAATTTTCTTCGTTTTGATCATTACCTTT
Organism: Candidatus Nealsoniibacteriota bacterium; assembly: GCA_003560095.1. GTDB lineage: Bacteria > Patescibacteriota > Minisyncoccia > Minisyncoccales > PWPS01 > PWHW01. Next base: position 41,709 of record PWJI01000043.1, on the reverse strand, counting down.
TTCAAACTCTTCTTTCTCTATTTCTTCATTCTCTTTAACTCCTTCACTTAAATTACCTTCTTTGTCTTCTTTTTTTGGTTTTTCTTCTTGCATATCATTTTCTTCTTCCTTCTTTTCTCCCGGCTGCTCTTTTGTGGAAAAATCAGAAAGATTATCTTCATCTTCTTTGTTTTTATCAATGTTCTTATCTTGCTCTTCTTGTCTTTTAATTTGCCATTCGACAAAATACCACATTGCAATGGCAAAAAATAAAATAAACAAGAAAAAGAAAAAATTATCAGGCATTTAAAAATATTAGTTATTTGTAATTTAAAGCTTTAAATTTCTTTTTTAATATAATTTTCAAGCTTATATATATCTCCTGCACCCATTATAACCAGAATTTCATCACCTTGCAAATAATCAAGTAAATATTCACTCGTTTTTTTAATATTTTCGGTATAAGTAGAGTTTTTAACTTTTTTTGATAATTTTCTTGCACTAACTTTTTTAATAATTTCCTCTGACTCTCGTCCCTCGACCGTATATATATCGGGAATTACAATTTTTTTTATTTCAAATTCCAAAAGAACTTTTTTAAAATCATTGAAAAATCGGTAAGTTCTTTCATATTGATGAGGTTGAAACACAACAACAACATCTTTTTGAGGGTATTTTTCCTTTGTTGCCTGCAGGGTAGCTCTTACTTCTGTTGGGTGATGAGCATAATCATTTATTAAATTAATAGATCTTCCATTCTTTAAGATAATATTTTTTTCCTCAAAGCGGCGCCAAGTACCTTTGAATTTTAAAATACTTTTTAATATTATCTCTTCTTTTATTCCTAATTTTTTTGCGGCAAAAAAGGCTGCAAGAGCATTGTAAAGATTGTGTTTTCCAGGAATGGAGAGCTTTATTTTATTCTTTTCTTGCTTTGACAGAGAGTATTCTATAACTTCTTTTTTCGTCTCTTTTCTTAAAAGGAGACAATTCTTGTCGTCACCGTTTAGTATAACTGCTCCGTTTTTCTTTAGGTTTTCGTTTACATACTTTTGAAAGGTAAGATTGATATCGTTTATATCTTTATAAAAATCAAGATGATCTTCTTCAATATTGGTTATTACGGATAGATTAACATTATAATTTAAGAAAGCAGCCTTAAATTCATCTGCCTCAATTAAGAGATATTTCGAATTTCCTTTTCTGAAATTCGTTTCGTTAAATTCTTTCAATTTTGTTCCTATAATAACTGTTGGATCAAGTCCAGCGTCAATCATTATAATAGAAAGTATCGCTGTTGTGGTTCCTTTTCCATGAGTTCCGGAAACAGCGATTGTGTTATATTTTTTTGTAATCTCCCCGAGCGCCTGAGGGTAGCTCTTTACTTCTATTTTCATTCTTTTAGCTTCTAAAATTTCCGGATTGTCGGGAAGAATTGCATTACTAAAAATCAATAAATCGATGTCTTTTGATATATTTTCTTTAAAATGACCCTGAAAAACATTTACACCTAAAGATTGCATGTCATTTTGAGGTAAGGAATCTGATCCTGAAACAATACATCCTTTGCTTAGAAAATAACGAGCCAACGAAGAAACCCCTATTCCTCCTATTCCAATAAAATGAATTTTTTTTCTTTTCTTTACCATATTTTCTATTTATTTTTATCTTAATTCCATTATTACAGAATTATAATTATCTTCAAGTAAAAAATATATTTTTAATTTCTAAAATTTGTGGTAAAATTCAAAATTGAAAAACAAGATGAAAATAAGAATCAAAAACTTTAAAGGAAATATCTTAAGAGAAATGAGGTCTTTGGGGTACACTCCTGATTTTAAAAAAAATACAAAAAAAGAATTTTCATTTTGTAGACCACTTCTTGGGGATAAATATCCTCGTTTTCATATATACTACAATGAAGAAAAAAAGGAAATAAATCTTCACCTAGACCATAAAGCTCCTCGTTACAAAAATGCACATGATCATGGAGCTGAATATGAAGGAAAAAAAATAGAAGAAGAAGTACAAAGAATAGAAAAATTTTTTACCCGAAAACAATGAAATCAAAAAAAGAAAAACACCTTAAAAGTTATTTTCCACCTTTTATAAGCATGCTAGAGGAAAAATTTGCCTCCTCAACAGTAAAAGAAAAAGAAAAACACATTAGATGCTTTAATGCTTGGCTTGAAAAGAAGGATCTCTCTCAAATAACTCCCTCCAAATTAAGTGAAAAACAAATTTATAATTTCAAAAAAAGTATTCTAAAAAATAACATAAGTGAGAAGACTGCTAAAAAATACTTGAAAACAATCCGTGATTTGATAGAATACTTAGCAGAAAAAGACATAATAACAGTGAGCTTTCAAGAGAAAGAAAGTGATGTTCAGCAAATTGTAAATCATTATTTTCAGACCAAGGGTTATTGCGTTGAGGAGATCAAGAAAAACGCCAAAAAAAGAAAAATAATTTATTCAAGATATACAAGGCCCGCAAAAGACTTGCTTGAGCTTGCCGGCTCTGTAAAAAAAGCAAATAATGCCATTGATAAAGTAGCGCAATGGGCAACCTCAAGAAATCTTGATTATGCTATTGAAACAGTCTTTAAAAAATGGCCGGAAATTGATAAATTAAAACCAAAAGAAAAGAAGAAAATACCTTATTTTAGGGGTGATCCGATGATTTGGTCGAAAAATAAACACAAATGGTATGTAATAGATAAAAACGGTGATTGGCTAGAATTTGCGGGAGAAGAAGATCAAATACAGTGGAAAGAAGAAGACTAATAAATATAAAAAATATGAAAATAATTTTTGCCAGCAATTCATTATTTGGGAAAATAGCGTTAGAAAAAATGATAAATTTAGGAGCAAAGCCTTCCTTACTTTTAACTTCTCCCGATAAAAAAAGAGGAAGGGGTCTTAAGTTTGAGAAACTTTTTATTGAAGATTTTGCTCAAAAGCAAAAAATCGAAACGAAAAAAGTAGAAGATAAAAACGATTTTCACGAAATTATTAAAAAAAATCAGCCCTATCTCGTTATTGTAGCTGGCATGAGCATCATCATTCCGAAAGAAACTCTTGCTTTATCTAAATTTATAAATATACACCCATCTCTTTTGCCCAAATACAGAGGACCAAGCCCAATTCAGTCAGCAATACTTAGCGGGGAGAAAAAAAACGGTGTAACTGTAATAGAAATGGAGGAAAGAATTGATGCGGGACCTATCTTGTTACAAGCAGAGACAGAGCTTCCCTCTAATGTTAATTATCTAGAGGCCGAAGAAATTTTTGCCAAAAACGGAGCAGAGATGATTGTAAAAAACATAAATTCCATAATAGAGGAAAAAATTAGAAAAATAGAGCAAAATGAAAGTGATGCAACTTATAGCAAAAAATTCAAAAAAGAAGACGGAAGAATAAATTGGGAAGAATCTGCACAAGTAATTGAAAGAAAAATAAGAGCTCTCAATCCTTGGCCGGGAACTTATTCTAAAATGGGAAGCAAGATATTTAAAATAATTGAAGCGACAGTTCAAGAACAAACTGCAAACGGTCCCTTTGGAGAACCGGGTAAGATGTATCTTGGGACAAATCATACTATTGCGATACAAACAGGTAAAGATTTTCTTCTCGTAAAAAAACTTCAAATTGAGGGCAAAAACTCAACAAACTCAAAAGATTTTCTTCAAGGAAATATGCACTCTATCGGCGTGATACTCTCTTAACTTAATCTATATTTTTCTTTAAATAATTTATTAGTTCTTCTTTAATATCACTTCTTTTCATTGCAAAATTAAATGATGTTTTAAGATAGTTAAGAGGGTCTCCGGTAGTGCACCACTCCCCCTCTATTGGTTGAGCAATTACTTTTTTACCTTCTTTAGCGATAGAATTTAATATATCCATAACCCACAACTCATTATCTTTGCCAAGTGGCGTCTGAAGAGCTTTCTCAATCACATCATAAGAAAAAACAAATCTACCAAAAGCTGCCATTCTTGAGGGAGCCTTTTCTGCCGGAAACTTTTCGCATGCTTCCTCTATCTCATATTCATACTCTCCGTCTTTCTTGTATCGCACAGTTCCATATTTGTGAACATCTTCTTTTGAAACTTCTTGCACACCCAAAATTGCTTTTGCCTTTTGTTTCTTATAAACCTCAATAAGTTGTTTTGTGACCGGTTTTTGGGAAACAGTAAGATCATCTCCAAACATATAAACAAAAGACTCTTGAGGATCAATTATTGAAGAGGCAGAAAGCAAGGGAGTGGCATTTCCATAAGGAAGATCGCTTTTTTGTCTCATATAAATAAAATTAGCCATTTTGGGTATTTTTTTTATCTCTTTAAGTCTCTCTTCTTTACCACTTTTTTTAAGTTCGTTTTCCAGTTCTCTGTGAGAGTCAAAATAATCTTCCAGTGTATTTTGTCCCGATCTTGTCACTAAAATAATTTCTTCGATTCCTGACTGCACAGCTTCTTCTACTAAATAATGAATTATTGGCTTATCGATGATGGGAAGCATTTCTTTGGGTTGATTTTTTGTCGCTGGTAAAAATCTTGTACCATAACCGGCAGCGGCAATAATTGCTTTTTTTATTTTTTTTTCTTGCATATTATTTTCTTATAAGATTTATAATTTAATTAAAGCGATCATCCTCCTTGAGGTTTCGTTCTCTCTAAAAGAAAAATAATCACTACTGCAAAATGTACAAATTGATGAAATATTTATTTTTTTCCCTCCGTAATAGGTTATTTGATCTTTTGCAATTTTTTTAATGTCTAAGTAAACTTCTTTCTCTTTTTTTTCAACATAATTATTTATTTTTTTTATTCCTCGAAGATCAGAAAACTTTTCAATCAGATCTTCTTTTATTTGGAAATGACAAACACTTATACCAGGACCAATTGTAAACTCTAATTCGGTTATTTTTTCAAACTTTTTTGCTCGAGTGATTGTTTTTTCAATAATTCCCGAAGCAATCCCTCGCCATCCTGCATGAATAATTCCGCACACATTTTTTGACTTAAAAGAAATAGGAAGGCAATCTGCAACAAGAACACAAAGCAATACATTTCTATTGTCAGTTATGAGAGCGTCTGTATTTTTGAAAAATTTTTTATATCTATCTTTTCTTATTATTTCTAAATTATTTCCGTGAGATTGCCCTCCTCTTATTAAAGTAAAATGATCAAGGTTTTGTTTTTTTAAAAAAAAATCAATATTTTTTTTAAGCTTCATGTCTCCATCTTTTTTCCTTGAAATAATCATAAAAAGAAAATCATTGCCGTCTCTATTATCGCTGCAACAAGAATTAAAGGAAGAATAAGATAAATAAAAAAATAACAAGATTTTTTTATTTGAATCTCCATCACGGAAAAAATATTTTGAAGTGACTTTTTCTTTTTTTTCAAAATATCAAAGGAAGATATGCCAAGCCAAAGACCCAAGCCGGATCCCATAAAAACAGCTGTCAACTCAAATATACCATGAAAAAACAAAGAATGAAAAAGCCCCCCTACTCCTAGTTGAGGGTAGCTTATTGCAACAACAATGCCAAGAACCAATCCGTTTATCACTAAAAATAAAACTGTCGGAACAACAAACAAAACACCCATAATCATAAAAAGAAAAGTTTTTACTAAATTGTTTAAAAAAATAAAAACTCCAAGCTGTAAAGTATTGAGACTGGTAAGAAAAGAAAGCTCTTCGACTACTCTTGTAAGATAATTAGTAGAAGCTTCTGGATTAAGGGCGACAAATATAATCCCCACCAAAAAAGAAAAATAAAAAATTATAAATGCAATAGGAGAGTAAAACTTTACGGCACCAATAACTTCACTACCAAATTTTTCTTTTATTTTTTTCATTGATTTTTCAAAAATTTTATCTCTTTTTTACGTAACTCTTCCAAGTTGTTAAGCTCCAAGTCGGAAGTAATTAATTTACCCAAATATTTTCCCGACAGAAGGTGTGGTAAAAGAACATAGTCAGCTCTTTTTTCGTAAAGCTCTTTGGCCTCTTGATTACTTTCAGCTCTCACAACGACTTTTATATCTTCATCTATTTTTTTTATCCTTTCAGTTATACTTAAATTATCATCCAGATGAGGGCTTGTTGAGATAACTATTTTTGTCTTTTCCAAATTAAGTTCCTCAAAAAGATAAGGATCTTTTATATCTGCAAAAATACGCTCTGTTCCGTTTTTTTTCAGTGAATCATTAACTACCGGATCAAAGTCTATTGCTAGAACCTCTTTTGTGTTAATGTAATTCATAATTCCTTGACCAATTCGATTGGCACCAATTAAGATAATTTTTTTCGATACTCCAAAGTCCCCTTCCTCTTCTTTTGTATTTTTTCTCTCAAAAATTGATAATGCTTTAGAGATGAAAGGAAAAATATTTTCTGCATAAAGAATAAGATATGTAGAAAGAGTTATGGTAACGACACCCACAGCAACGATAATTGCAAAAATTTGATCCGTGATATGTCCGAGAGCAAGACCAAGAGTTGCAAATATTAAACTAAACTCGGAAATTTGAGCAACAGTCAGGCCTGTCAAAAAACCTGTTCGTTTTTTATATCTCATAAGGCCCATAATAAACATTACAATCAAAGGGTTTCCGATTAATACAAAAAGTGAAAAAGCAATAACCGGAAAAATCATTTCTTGAAAATCAGAAACAATCATCAAGGACCCTAAATAAACAAAAAATACCAAAATAAAAAAGTCTCTGAGTGGTTTTATTTTGTTTGCAATGTGATATTTTTCAGCGGAATTTGCTAGAGCTACCCCTGCCAAAAAACCCGCAATTTCAATTGAAAAATCAAGCTGTTTTACTATTACCGCAAACGCCAAGAGCCAGGTTAAACTAACTAAAAATAAAAGCTCTTGAGAGTTCGCTATCTTGCGAAAAATGTAGGGAAAGATTTTTATTCCTAAAAAAAGCATCAAAGCAAAAAGTAAGACTCCAATAAAAACAGTTTGCAAAACAGCAAAAATACTAACACTCTCTCCCGTATCAATAGCATTTAGGACAATTAAAATAATAATTAAAACCAAGTCTTGAACAAGCAAAAGACCAATAGAAGCTCTTCCGTGTAAGCTCGTTAAATTCCCTTTATCCGAGAGAAGTTTTACAATTATTACGGTGCTTGAAAAGGTAAGGGCAACAGCAATATAAATTGCAGGTAGTATGTCAAAACCAAAAAGAAAATAAGATATTAAAAATCCTCCCATAGCTGTAAATAAAACTTGCCCAAGACCTATCGCTAAAGAAACTTTTCCTGTTTTTTTAATGGAGGTGTAGTCCATCTCCATTCCTACCAAAAAGAGCAAGAACATTATTCCCAGAGTGGAAAAAACTTCAATTACATCCCCGCTTTCTAATTTTAAAAAACCGAAAATACCAATAAAAATACCTGTAGCTAAATATGCTAAAACAAGAGGCTGTTTGAGCATTTTAAAAATAATTCCCAAAAACGAGGCAAAAATTAAAATAAGCGCAAGCTCAACTAGGGCCACGTTTCCTGTATTTTCAATAAGTTGCTCAAAAAATTCAAGCATTTCTTGTAAATAAAATCATCAATTTACCGAAAAATTTATAAAAAATTATGAGTTTTCTTCTTTTCCTGAAAGATGTATTGTTTTTGTTGGATAAGCAAACTCTATTTCTTCTTTCTCAAAAGCCTTTTTTATATTAAGCAGTATTTTTTGGTTTATATCCATATAAGTCATATAATCTGCTGATTTTATATCATAAACAAGCAGATAATCTAAAGAAAAATCACCAAAATTATAGAAATGAATTCTTCCAAACTCCGCTAAGTCTTCCTTATCAACAATGCTTTTGACCATTTTTGGTATCTTTTCCATTTTTTGAGTAGGGGTTTCGTAGGTAATTCCAAGCTTAAACTCAGATCTCCTTTGAGTCATTTTTCTATAGTTGTGTACTTGAGCAGCTGTTAGTTCTTTATTGGAAAATACAATTTCTTCTCCTTGAAGAGACCTGATACGAGTACTTTTAATTCCGATTTTTTCTACAGTCCCCCACTTCCCTCCAACAACAATCAAATCTCCCTCTATAAAGGGCTTATCAAAATAAATGGAAAAAGAACTAAAAAGATCGGCAAGAATTCCTTGAAGAGCAAAAGCTATAGCAGCTCCCCCTATACCCATTCCTGCAACAAGACCGGTAACATTAACTCCCAAAATAGATAAAACAACAAGAAAGGCAAAAGCCCACAAAATTCCTTTTGCAATATTTCCAAGAGCCCTTACCATTGCCTTACTCCCCTTTTCAACATTTTTCTTTATATATTCTTCTAAAAGAAAATCAATAAATTGATATCCAACAATAACAGCACGGTAAGTAGTCCAAAAAAGAAAAATTAAAAAAAATAACCTATAGAGAATGTCCGGAACAACAATACTTGAAAGAGCAATATAAAAAGAGACAAAAATATAAAAAGGAGATCGAATTTTATCTAAGATACTTAAAAGAAGAGAGAATACTTTCTTTTCTTTAATAATGGCGGATATTTTTCGATAAAATATATATTTAAAAAGAAAAAAACCGAAGGAGAGCCCCAAGAATATAAGCAAAAAAACAAGATACTCCCAAAGAGCATTATTAAAGTATTCTATTTTCCAGAATGATTCGGAGAAAATAATATCCATATTTTTTTAAATAAAATTTTTAACTTATTTCATTATAAATATTTTCAATCTTAACGCAATCTTTGATTTGGAAATCACCTACTCTGGTTCGCTTCAAAGAATAAAGATATGCTCCTGTTTTAAGATAGTTTCCCAGGTCTCTGGCAAGTGAACGAACATAAAAACCCCCTCCGGTAATAATTTTTACCTTAAGAAAAGGATATTTGTAATCCATTAAAAAAATACTTTTTACCTGCACTTTTTTATAATTTAACTTTACAAGCCCACCTTTTCTTGCGATCTTATAGGCCTCCTTTCCTTTCACCTTTACTGCGGAAAAAATAGGTGGTTTTTGCATAAAAAACCCTTGGAAACTAAAAAGAGCATCCTCTATTTCTTTTTTTGTAGGTATTTTCGCCACCGAAACTTTTTCTTTATTACCCTCACTATCATCTGTTAAACTTTTCTCACCTAAAAAAATTTCCGCTAAATATTCTTTCTCATCCAGGTCTTTTGTGTGTAATTTTTTAGTGCTTTCTCTACCAATACCAACTACCAAAACTCCTTCTGCTAAAGGGTCAAGAGTTCCCGCGTGACCGACTTTTTTCAAATTATATTTTTTTTGTATTTTGTTTAATATTTGCCTTGAGGTTGGTCCCTTTTCTTTGTATATGGGAATTATCATCTTCTTAAATATTATTTTTCAATTCATAAAAGCCTTTCATTAAAATATCTCTCTTGCTTCGATTATATATTGCAACTGCAGGATGCAAAAGAGGAATTATCTTTAATTCTCCATATAATACTTGAGCTCTAAAAAGATTACCGTGCATTTTTGTTATCGGTTTTATTTTATTTTCTAGCCCGTATCGTCTCATTATATATTCTCCGGAAAACCTACCCAAAGGAGCGATAAGAGAAGGTTTTATTATTTCTATTTGACGATCTAAGAAAGAAGCATAAAGTTCAATTTCATTTGGTAGCGGATCTCTGTTTTTTGGTGGTCTATCTTTTAATATATTTGTAATATAAACATCTTTTCTCTCTATTCCTATTTCTTTAAGACATTCAGTGAGTATTTTCCCCGCACTTCCACAAAAAGGTCTTCCTGTTGCTGCCTCACGTCCTCCAGGAGCTTCTCCAACAAAAACTAACTTAGCATCATGATTACCCTCCCCAATAACCGGAAAATAACTATTTTCAATCCTTAGTTTATAAAGCGGTGATTCTTTTAAAGTAATAATCTCTTCTTTTATTTTCTTTAAGAGATTGGTTTTTGACATTTTAATATTTTTTTCCTAAAAGCCTTATAATAACATTTAGTTCTTTTTTTCTAAGTCCTTTTTTTAATTTTCTTTTTATTTCATGCACAATTTCTTCACTTTTTTTATCGGAAAGTCTTAATTCTTTATTTATCTCTTTCATTTCTTTCTTCATTCGAAGTTCAAATATTTTCTTTTCTCTTTCGTCAAGAAAATCGCCTGCCATGACCTTATCAATAACATCTTTTTCTTTAAAAATACAAAAAACATCTTTATTTTTAGTGTTTTTCAAGTCAACTTTCTCCGCTTCTCCTTTGAATATTTTTTCATAATCACCGCAAGAAAAACACCTTCCGGGATAATTACAATAAAACTCTTTTCTTTTTACGGCACTTTTTATAATTGCAGCTTTTTCTTCAATTATATTTTTCCAGTAATTTATATCTCCAACCTTGTGTTCGGCAGGCGCACTGTCATGCTCTAAATACCAATAGCTTGTTTTTTCTACCTCCTCCTTTAAGTTATTTTCTGCCAAAATAGTATAAATAGGAAGCTGAAGCGAACCATTGCTTTCTCTGCTGTTTCCGGTCTTAAAATCAATGATATGTGCTTTTTTGTTTGGTAAAATTTCAATCCAATCCACACTTCCTACAAGCTTTGCCTCTATTTGAGAATCTTTGTCATTTTCAAGAAGATTAACAGTAGGAAAACTATTTTCAAGTGATTTTGAAGGTTTCAAGAGAAAAGAAGATTTTTCGACTCTCTCTATCATCATAACCCCTCTTTTATAAAAACTGTTTTCTTTTTTATCACAAAGAAACCCTCCTTTAAGACCCCTGTACTCGTTAAATATTTTGTCAAACCTCTCCTTTAGCGACACCTTCGTCCTCTCTTTTAAAGAAACATCCAAAAGGCCCTCAATTGTTTCGTGAACCGATAAGCCAAGTGCCAGATAAGGGTTGGTTATTTGTATTCTGTTTCCTGTTCTTGGATTACGGTATTCATACTCCAAATAATAAAGATGAGGGCATTTTGAATATGAGGATATTGCGGAGTGTGAAATCCAGAGTGTTTTTTTCTGAAACATATAAATTAATTAATTTGCTATAAAAAAATAATTTCCGCTTCCTCTCTTTTTTTATCAAGATCTTTAATTATTTTATCTTTTGCTTTTTCTCTTCTTATTTTCTTTTTTAGTTTTTCTTCTATTTCGTAAAGAGGAAGAATGTCAATATTCTCTTCATTGTCAGCTTCTTTTTTTAATTTATTATATCTTTTTTCAATTTCACTCTTTTCAACTTCAATATTTCTCATAAGGTGACCTATTAATTTTTCTTCTTTTGCCCGAAATAAAACCTCTGTCTCAACCTCACCTCTTGAAAATCCCTTAATTTCCATAATTTCAAAAAAATCTTCTTTTGTTTCAGCTCTTTTTTCTTTTAAGACAAAACTTGAAAACATCCTTTCAATATCTTCTAGAGAAAGCCTTATTCCCTCTTCTTTGAAATATTGACCAAGCAGTGTTCTTCTTATAGTTTTTTCTATCGCTTTCTTTTTTAAATCTTTACTAGACAAATTTTCTTCTGAAAAATCTCTTTTTACTTGATTGAGGTGAGTAATAAATTTATTTTTTTCTATTTTTTCACCATTAACACTTAGTAAAAAATCAATATTTTCATCTCTTATTCCACTAAAAAGAAAAAAAATCCCAACAAACAGAGATATGAAGAAAACATAAAAAAATATAAAATAATTATTGGAGTTTTTTTTCTCCATGCCTTTTAAATCAATATTTCAATATTGCTTTCTTTTCGAAAATTATCCAAATCTTCTTCCATCTTTTTAAATACTTTTTCTTGATGAACAAGAACTTCAAGATCTTCTCTTATCTCTTCATAGCTTTCCACTTCTTCATTTTCTGAAAAATCAGTTTCCATTGCCCACGAAAAATATTCTTCATAAGCTTCCTTTATATCATCTTCAGTTATTTTTACTTCATTGGAGTATTTGTTATAAACTTTGTCATACATAAGATAAACTTCAATTTGCATTATCATCTCTTCCTTCCCAAACCCTTCTTTTTCCCAAATATCGAAAAGTTGTGCCTTTGTTTCAATTTCCGAATCAATTGAAATTATCTCGTTATAGAATTTTTCCAAATCTTCCTCTGTTACTTTAACTCCTTTTTTTTCTGCAAAACTCATTAGTAAAAGTTGGTCAACGGCAGTTTCAACAGCAACTTCCCTGAGCTTTTCTTCTGACAACTCTTCTCCTCCTGCCCTAACTGTTTCTGCTTGACTTTGCTCAACTTGCTTAAATATTGCATTAAACTCTCTTTCGTTTACTGCTTTGTTATTAACTCTAATAACGGCATCACTGCCTGTCATTAAATTACTTATCTCTTCTTTGAAATAAAGTATTGATCCTGAGATTGCAACAGAAAAGACAAGAATCCATATCCATGGTTGTTTGTATAATTTCATATTTTTTAAATTATTATTTTGACTTAAAGCATTATTCAGTATCTTCTTTTTCCTGTTTTATAACATTTCCTTTATTTAATTTCTCTTTAGTGTTTTTTTGTATTTTTACTATGGAATAAATAATAAAAACCGAAAATAAAACACATATGGCACTTACCATGGTATCTATATAATTATCTCCAACAATAATATCAAGACCAAGTGCCAAGCGAGCAAAATGAAAAAGTCCACTTAATAAAAAATAGATTCCGATTATAATAAATAAAATTTTTTCACTTTTCATATTTTTTATAGATTAAAAAGAAGACAACAAATAACTATACAGATTTATTTTAGCAAAAAGAAATTAAAAAGAAAAGGCATTAAAAAAACTCCCATTCGTCACTATCCTCAACCACTTCTTCGTCATTTATGGGATAACTTTCCTCTTTTAAAAGACTTGTTTCCTTTATAAATCTGGACGGTGTAGAGACTTTTTTACTTTTAAAATTGTATGTTGAGTAAGTTAGGAAAAGATTTTGCTTACATCTTGTAACTGCAACATAAAAAAGCCTTCTTTCCTCTTCGAGTAAATTTTCGTCTAAAGATTTAAGATGAGGAAAATCTCCTTCTCTTAATGATATTATAAAAACATTTTCCCACTCAAGTCCCTTTGCTTGATGAATTGTGCTTAATGTAACAGCACCCCCTTTAGGGCTTTCTTTTTGATAATCTTCACTCAAGGAAAAATCAGAAATCATTTTTTCATCACTTTCATATTTTTCAGAAACTTCTATGAGTTTCTTTATATCTTTTTTTCTTTCAAGAGAATTTTCAAAAGAAATATCCAAAAAATGGTTGTAGAATTTGCTCAAAAAAAGATTTATTTTTTTGTCTGTATCTTTTTCTTGTGCTTCTTCAATAATCAAGAAAAAATTCTTTGCTTTTTCTTTTGCAGTAGAAGTTCTTATTAAGGAAACAATTTCCTCTTTTTCTTTTAAAAATTCTTTCATGCTTTTTCTTTTAAAAATTTCTTTAACTATTTTTTTAGCCCCAGCCTCCCCTATTTTTTCTTGTCTTAAAAGTAGCCTTTGCCACGACATTTCATCATAAAAATTTAAAAATATTTTTAAAAAAGCAATTATATCTTTAACATGAAATTGTTCAAAAAAACGCACTCCTCCTCTTAAGTTATAAGGTATATTTCGTTTCAAAAGCTCCATTTCAAGTTCAACCGCATGATAGTGGGCACGAAACAACACCGCTGTTTTTGATAAGTCTTTTTCTTTTATTTTTTCATACACAAATCTTGCCTCCATTGATGAATTGGGAAATGAAACAATAGCAGGAGGAAAGCCTGACTTAATTGTACTTTTTAAGTTTTTTTCAAGTTTTTGAGTATTACTTCTTATTACTCTATTGGCAACCTCGAGAATTTCAGGCGTGCTTCTGTAATTTAATTCAAGCTTAAATAACTTACTATTTTTAAATGTTTTTGGAAAATTTAATATATTTCCAATATTAGCTGCTCTAAAAGAATAAATACTTTGAGAATCATCTCCAACAACTAAGATATTACCATGAGCCTGACTTATCTTCTTTACAATTTCGTTTTGAAGAGTGTTAGTATCTTGATATTCGTCAATTAAAATATATTCAAATTGTTTTGATATTTCCTCCCTGATTTCCGGTATTAAAAGCAAATTATTCCAATTTAATAAAAGATCATCATAATCCATTAAATTGTTCTCTTTTTTTCTCTTACAATACTCTTTATAAATACCCAAAGCACACTCTTTTGCGTTTGTATCAAGATATTCAAAATAATCTTCAATAATTTCATCAATTTCCTTAAGTGAATTAATTGACAAAGAAAATATTCTTTGAGCAACCGGAGCTTTTAAAGAATCTTTCTTTCCTTTTTCTTTAATTATTGATGATATGAGCGAGCGAGAATCTTCTTCGTCAAGAATAATAAAATTCGATAAATAGTCTATTTTTTTAAAATATTTTTTTAAAAAGAAATTTGCAGCATGATGAAATGTTCCTCCAAGAACTTCCCCTTCTTTTTTCATAGTTAGGCTATTAATTCTTGAAATCATTTCGTTTGCAGCTCTCTTGGTAAAAGTAAGCAGTAAAATTCTATTGGGAGGAACATTTTTTCCAAGAAGATAAGCAACTCTATAAACCAAAGTTCTTGTTTTGCCACTTCCCGGGCCACTCAAAACAAGACAAGGGCCGTCGCCCTCGTAAACCACTTTTAATTGCTCTTTATTGAGCTTTTCTTCAAATTCAATCATTTTCAAAAAGTCTTTTATTCTTCGTCAAGCTCTTTTTTTACTTCTTCAAATTCGTTCTCTATCTCCTTTAGTCTTTCCTTACTTTCTTTAATAAGCTTGGTAGCGTTTTTTACTTTTTTAAGTCCCTCCTCAAGGTCAATTTCTTCACATTCCTCAAACCATTGCGCAATCTCAGAAAGCTTTTTTAAGTTATTGGTTAAATTATTGTTTTCTTTTGTCATGTTTTTTTTCTTTAATATTTTTAATTTGGGAATCCACCTCTCCATCAAATAATGTTGCTCTAATTATGTCTCCCTCTTTTATTTCCTCAATGCTTTTTACGATTTTTTTATCTTTTTTTATTATAGCATAACCAAGACGTAATTGCTTTTGAGGATTATTTAAGTAAATAATATTGCTAACTCTTTTTATTTTATTTTCATTTTCCCTGACTCCCCTGGAAAAGAAAGAAAATATGTTCTTAGCGTCTCTATTTATTCTTTTCTCTCCTTCTTTCACGAAATAAGTTGCCAAATTAATGCTTTTCTTGATTTTTTCTTCGCTCCTTCTGTATTCTTCAAAAATATTTTTAAAGAAATTTTTAATTATTTCTTCTTTTAAAGTAAATTTTTCTATTTTTTCACGAAAAATATCTCGATAGTTTTCAAAAATAATTTTTTCGTATTTTCTATTTTTTTCTTTTGCTTCTTGAAATCCACACGAAAGACGATGAGCTGCAGCTGTTGGAGTAGATTCGAAAGCATCAGAAGCTAAAGAAGCTAAAGGTATATCTTCGTGATGACCAATTCCTGTAATTACCGGCACGGGAAATTTTGCAATTTCTGTAACGAGCATTTCGTTATCAAATGCCATAAGGGATTGCAATGATCCTCCTCCTCGAACAATCACCAAAACATCCAAGCTCTTTTTTTTCATTATTTTGATAGATTTTATAAGGTCTTCTACCGCTTCTTGACCTTCTACCCTGGAATCACAAACAAGAACCTTAAAGCCGAATTTACCTAAATTATTAATAAAATCATGAATTGCAGCTCCTTTTTTTGAGGTTATTACACCTATTCTATGAGGATAATAAGGTATTTTGCGCTTTCTTTGCTCATCAAAGAGACCTTTTTTTTCCAGCTTCTTTTTAAGTTCTTCATAAGCTTTTCTTAAAGCTCCTTCACCTACAAGCTCTATTGTTTTTACTTTAAAAGTCAACGTTCCTCGTGGTTTATATATGTCAGCAGATCCCGACAAAACAACTTCCATACCCTCTTCTATCTTAATTCCACACATGTTGTATATTGACCTCCATATGGCGCAATTTATTATATCTCCGGTTTTTGAATCTTTTAAAGAAAAATAAACATGGCCACTGCTCGCCACCTTTACTCCGCTAACTTCGCCAATAACTTTTAAATTAACTCGTGAGATAAGCTGATTTAGTATTGAAATATAGTCCGAAACCGAAACAGGTTTACTCGAAAAAATTTGACTTTGTTTTGCTCTTTCGTATGCCATCATTTATCTTTTAGAAATTTTTTTTGTAATCTAAATAGAGCTAGAGAGAAGCCTGCACTTCTTAGTGTTATATCTTTTGTACTTTTTTTTCTCATCTTAATTAGCTCAAGAAAAGATCTCTTAAGGGTTTTTTCAATAAAAGAAAAAACCTCATCTTTTTTATATGGCTTTTTTCTTTTCTCTTGTATCCACTCACAATAAGACGCTGCAACCCCTCCCGAGTTAGCTAAAATGTCGGGAACAATCAATACACCTTTTCTGTTCAATATTTTCTCCGCACTTTCTGTTATTGGACCGTTGGCAAGTTCAATAATATATTTAGCTTTTACCGTATGAACATTTTTTTTATTTATAACACCATCTACTGCAGCTAAAACAAGAACGTCAAGGGGTTTTTTTAAAAGTTCTTCGTTGCTTATTTTTAAGCCCCCAGCAGCATCAATTTTATTTTTCTTTAAAGCCAAATCAATGTCTAATCCGCTATTCTTCTCAACTCCCCCTGCAGAGCTTGTAATTGCAGTAATTTTATGCTTTTTTTGATAAGCGAATTTTGCAAAATTCTTCCCAACATTTCCAAATCCTTGAATCCCGATTGTGGGATTTTTTATTCTCATCTCTTCGCATAATTTTTCAAAAACAGCAAAACCTCCATAACCGGTAGCCTCAACCCTCCCACTAACACCCCCATCTTTAATTCTTTTACCGGTAAAAGAACTTAATTTATTTTTTTTATTAATTTTTAAATATTCATTATTCATTGTAGAGATAATTTTTTCATCTGTATTTATATCCGGAGCAGGTATATCGATATTAAATCCAATAATAGGAAAAATTCCTCTCACGTATTTTCTTGCAAATTCCTCTTTTTCTCTTTCCCCCAATTTCTGAAAATCAATAACTCCACCACCCTTACCTCCTCCAAAGGGAATATCAATAAGAGCACACTTAATTGTCATCAAAATCGAAAGTGCTTCTACTTCATCTCTTTTAACACTTTCACTAAATCTAATACCGCCCTTGTATGGACCAAGAATACTGCTATGTTGAAATCTATAAGCGCGAAAATACTTATCCTTTAAGTTTATTGAAAATTCTAATATCCTTTCAGGCAAAAGAATTTTTTCAAGAAGCTCTTGATTTATTTTGCTTCTTTGAGCCTCTTTTTTAATTTTTCTTTTTGTGTCTCTTAAGAAATTTTCCATTTTATTTTTTCTTTTTCGAGAAGTATATAGAAAAATTTATAAAAATCAAACTACTAATCGGAAACAATAACACGAAAGCCAATGAGTCTTATTTTCTTGCCTCCTTTAACTAAAAAATGCAAAAGAAGGGGTATACTTTTTTTGTACAAAAAATCTCTACTATAATAATTTTTCTCAAAAGAGATTTGTTTTGTGTAAGTTTGAAAGTCATCAAAACGGCAAACAACAACAATTCCTTTTTGAGGAA
The DNA here is from genome assembly GCA_003560095.1 of Candidatus Nealsoniibacteriota bacterium. Taxonomy (GTDB): domain Bacteria; phylum Patescibacteriota; class Minisyncoccia; order Minisyncoccales; family PWPS01; genus PWHW01. The sequence continues at coordinate 24,090 of PWJI01000043.1, read as the reverse complement.
TATTTTTTTCTTTTAAAGTTTTTGCTACTGAAAAAACTAATGCCCTAAAACAACTTGTTATCTTTTGCGGATCTCTTGTGTCTTTTTGGAAAGTAATTTCTTTTCCTATGGATTTTGTTTTTTTCTTTTTTACGGGAGAATTATCAATAGCTCTTGCCCTGTGATAAAAATCAGATCCTCTTTTTCCAAACATATGAATTAATTTCTTTTTTCTTATTTTACGCAAATCAGAAACTTTTGGGTTTTCTTTTTCAAGATACTCTTCGATTTTCTTTTTTGTTTTTGGTCCTATGCCCGGTATAATATCAATATCAAGCTTAGAAATTACTTTTATAGAAGAGCTTGGGCTAATAACCTTTATTCCGTTTGGCTTAACTAACTCACAAGCAATTTTTGCGAGCATCTTATTTTCCGCAATACCTACGCTACAAGTTAGCTTTTCTTTTTTAAATATTTCTGTTTTTATTTTTTCTCCAATTTCTTCTGCTTTTTTAAAACTTTTTACGCTACTTGTAAGATCAACATAAGCCTCATCTAAAGAAATTTTTTCTATTTTCTTGTGTTTTTTTTCTATATTTTTAAAAATAGAAGACGAAACCTTTTTGTAAAAACTCATATTAACAGGCAAAAAAACTGCTTTAGGACAAAGCTTATAAGCTCTTGATATCGGCATACCTGATTTTATTTTATATTTTCTTGCATGATAGTTACAGGTTGAAACAACACCTCTCCCCTTTCCCTTCTTAGGGTTTGCCCCAACTACAACCGGTCTACCCTTAAAGCGCGGGTTCTCTCTTTCCTCTATTTGAGCAAAAAAATAATCCATATCAATATGAAGTATTATTCTTTTATTTTTCATATTTTTCCTTTTATAATATCTTCTTCAAACTCTCTAATTCCTCTAATTCCTTTTCCTTTATATTCTTTGGTTGAAGGAAAGTCTAATTTTTTTATTTTTTTTCCAATAATAAAAATTAAATTTCTTAGCCTTTTCGCTTCCTCGCTGTCTATTTCAAGTAGAAGAGTAACAATTTCTTTTTCGTTACTAGGTTCTACAAATTCTAAAATACCTCGATTAACATTATATTTTCCTTTATAATCTCGCGCGCTTTCTATTAATATTTTATAAAAAATTAGTTGATTTCTGTATTTCCATGCTTTTATTTTTTCATAGTCCCCTACCCCATTAAAGTTTTTTAAACTTTTTCCTGTTTTAATATCTGTTACTTCTATTTCATTATCTTTCTTTATCATTTTGTCTATTTTTCCGGTAATTTCTATATCTCCTACAAAACAATTCTGGTATTTAAAATTTTTCTCTATTTCGTATTCTGAAATAAAATCTTTTTTTCTTTTTTTATAAAAAATCGAAAGAGCCTCTTTACCTTTTTTATAGCCTTTCTTGAAATCTTTTTCCGGCAACCTTTCTCTTATTAATGCTTTTTTGAAGAGAGAAATAAATTCCTTTTCTGAAATAACTTTCCCCTCTTTTTTTAAAATATTATAGATGGAAGAAATAGCCTCATGAATTGCTGTCCCATAAGAAAGAGAGAAGCTTTTTTTCTCGGGAAATCTTAATATATTTTTATCAAAAAATTCTGTCGGGCCCCCTTCTTCAACATTAAGAAATTTTGTTAATCCCGTTGCACTTATCTTGTATTTTTCTACTAAAGGAAAAATATAATCCTTTTCTTTTCTGGAAAAAGAAAAATTTTCCTCTTGTGACAAGGAGTGCTTGTTTTTTTCAATAGAGATTTTTTCTTTTGTTTTTTTCAAGTCTTCGATAAATTCAAGAGGTATATTTTCCCTTTTCTCTTCTTTTTTATGTAAAATAAAATAAATTTTCTCTTTTGCCCGAGTCATTGTAACATAAAAAAGCCTCAAATGATCATCTCTGCTATTTGCCTCTTTCTCGAATGGCATATTAAGGGGTAAGGATATTTTATTGCTACTCCTTGTCTTTGCCCATTCTCCCTGATTGCAATTTAAGACAAAAACACAATCATACTCTCTTCCTTTAGCGCTGTGTGCGGTAATAAATGAAACAGCATTATCGTTTAAAATCAGAGGATTTTTATCTAAAAGAGGGATATTGTTTTTTTCTAAAAGATCAACAAATTCAATCAGATCTTTTGCCATTACGGGCCTACCTATCTTATATTCACGCGTGGCCTTAATAAAGCATTTTAGTGAAGATAAAAGAGATAAGTAATTTTCTTTATTATTTTTAAATTCTTTTCTTGAGAAATAATATTGCTTAAAAGAACTTAAAAAAATTCCTTTCTTATTTCCAATTATAATATCAATCAACTCTTCGGCCGAACTATTTTTTACCCTTAAGGAGAGGTCTAATAAAAAATCCGCAATACAAGAAGTTTCTCTTCTTCTTTTCATACACTCTATCCAGGGAATGTTTTTTTCATAAGACATTACGGAAATTTTCCAAACTTCCTCTCTTTTTATTCCCCAAAACGGATAAGTCAGTATTTCCGGTAAAAAAGAATCAGCATCTCTACTATTTCCATCAAGTAAAGTTTTTGCAAATCTTATAATCGTTATAATTTCATTTATGTGTTTTTTTTCTAATACATTTTCCTTCCTTTCCGCATACACGGGTATCTTTTTGCCGGAAAAAAATGAAATTGCCTTTTTGATGGTATTGTGTGTTCTTCCGATTACAGCTATTTTTTCCGGAGAAGTTTTTTTTATTTCTTTTTCAATTTCTTTTACTAAAAAAGAAAATTCTTCTTCTTCTGTCTTAAACTCTTTATGAAAAATATTTCCTTTATTTTTTTTATTTGCTGTTTGTCTTTTTTTGATTTCAGGAAAGTAATTTTCCAATCTCTCTTCTCCTTTTCTTATCGTGTTGTATGAAAAATCCAATATTTCTTTTACTGAACGATAATTCTCTTTTAAGACAACAATTCTTGTTTTAGGATAACTTTCTTTAAACCTTAAAATATTTGCAATCTCAGCACCTCTGAATCTATAAATAGCCTGATCGTCATCGGCTACCGTAAAAATATTTGGATTTTTATCTTGATCGTCTTTAAAAAGTAAATTTAAGAACCTCATTTGTACTCCGCTTGTGTCTTGAAATTCGTCGACAAGAACATAGAGATATTTTTCTTTTATCAAACTACAAAGATCCTCATTTTTTTCCATTTCTTTTATAACATCTAAAATCATATCGGAAAAATCATAATAACCCGCATTCCTCATTTCTTCTTGATATTTCTCATAAATCCTTGAAAAACTTTTCATCTTTTCCGTGTTTTCAGCATCTTTCAAAACAAATCTTTTATTTTTTTTAATAATTCTTTTGGATTTCCATTTTGAAATTTCTTTTGTGCTTCCTTTTTTTAATATTTTTTTTAAAGAGAAAGCAATTTCTTTATTTATTGAAGTAATGCCAAATGGATACTCCCCTTCTTTTATCTTTTCCAAATCATCAATAAAGCTCTCTATTTTTGAAAATGTTTTTTTACTAACTCTCTCTTTAAAAACATTATTAATTTTTGGCTCTATTTTTTTAAAAAATATTTCATTTTTTTCTATTATTTTTTGAAAATCTTTTGGAGAAATACCCTCTTCTTTGAGTTCAAAAATTCTTTTTTCTATGTCTTTAAGATAAGCAAAGCCAAGCTTTGGATGAAAGCCGGAAAGTGGATCACTGTAATCCAATTCGTTTAATATTTTTTCAATTATTCCGGTTTGAGTTACTCTTGTCGCTAAATTAAAACTGACACCCTTATAAAAATACTCAGGGTGATTTTCAATAATCTTTTTACAAAACGCATGAAATGTGTATACGGAAACTCGATAAGCTTCTTCTCCTATAAGATCAATAAGCCTTTCTCTCATATTAACCGAAGCTGCATCGGTATACGTAAGACATAAAACACTCCCGGGAGGAGTGTCTGTTTTTTTTATAATATTGGCAATTCTCATACCGAGAACTTCTGTTTTCCCGGAACCCGGTCCAGCAATAACCATCAAGGGTCCCTCCGTGCTATCAACTGCTGAGCGTTGTCTTGTATTAAGATTTGCATATCTTTCTTTAAAGCTCATTAATAATATTTATCTAATTAAAAGAGATTGGTATTTTAACAGAAAAAAGAGTTCCTTTTTTAAAATGAGGATTGGGAGACTCAACACGAATATCTCCCTCTATTTTTTCAATAATGGATTTTATTAAATAAAGATCAAGCCCTGTTCCATAAGCCTTCATGTTTCTTGCATTTTCTGCACGATAAAATCTACTAAAAACTTTCTCTTGATCTTCTTTATTTATTCCACAACCATCATCTCCTACAAAAATGGTCAACTCTTCCTCAGAGGTTCTCTTTATTGAAAAGAAAACATTCCCTTTTGAGAAAGAATACTCCATTGCATTGGAAAGAAGACCCCTTAAAATAATTTTCAATGCCCTTTTGTCTATTTTTATAGGAGGAATTTTATCATACTTAGTAAGAAATTTTATTTCTTTTTCTTTAGCTGCTTGAGTAAGCTCATTGGCTATTTTCTTTGCTTCCTCAACTACATCCGTTGTTTGTAAGTTAAAAACAAACATCTCTAAGTCAAGCATTGTGGTATTTAAAAAGACATCTGTTATTTTTATTAGTTTTCTTACAGAATCATAAATTCTTTTTACATAATCTTTTTCTTCTTCATTAAGCTCTCCCTCTTCACCTCTTAGAAGAGAAAGCGCGCACCAGTTAATAACAGAAAGAGGAGATCGAAGCTGATGTGATGTAATACCAATAAACTCTGATTTTGCTTGATCAATTTCTCTTATCTCCGTAATATCTCTTGTAATACTAAGCGCAGAGCTAACGTCCCCATCTTTAAAAAATTCCGGAACAAGAATTGTATAATAATACTTTCTTGCATCACCTGCACTGCCCTCGCTATAAAAAGTTTTCTTTTTTTTATTTTTAAAAACCAAATCAATCGCCTCTTTGAGGGATTTGATTCTTTCTTTATTTATACCAAGGTCTTCGTCTGTTCTCCAAAAAGCCTCTTTCTTTGTTATTTTAAATTCTTTTTCTCCCGCTGCATTAATATAAACATAGCGACCTTCTTCGTCATAACGCGCAATAATATCAGGTGTATTTTCGGTAACCGCCTCAAATCTTTCTTCTTGTTGATGAAAAATTTCGGATGTTTTTTTTCTTGCCGTTATATCTCTTATAAAAGCAAGGCTTGCAATTTTCCCCTTGTAATTTATTTTTTGAGCATGAATCTCAGAAAAAATAATTCTTCCATTTTTTGTTCTAAAATTTGTTTCGTATAAAAAACTTTCTTCCCCCTTTATTGTACTCTTATATTCTTTTTCAAGATTTTCCCTTTCTTCTTCTGGCACAAAGCTCAGGAAATTTGCGCCTACAATTTCTTCTTTTTTATAGCCCAGTTTTTTTGCTCCATATTCGTTAATATATTCAACAACATCATCACAAATAATAACTATTGCATCTTTGGCATTTTCTATTATTTTTTGATAAATTTCATTCATTTATTTAACTTCTTTTATCTTTTTAATTTTACCAATGATAAAAGATTTTATCTCCTCCTTGTTTTTTTTATCTTTGGCATTGAGAATATGTCCCGGACTTAAGGGCTCTTTATCAATAACAAGTAATTCTCCACTGGGAGGAATATCGGTTGTAACGCTAAGGGGAGTTATTTTTCTCCATCCGGCCGGAGAATTCTCCGTCTCAGGATAATAAATCTCTAGTTCCTTTTTTTGGGAAATTGCTTTGATGATATTTTTTTCAATTATATGAAAATTCATTATAAATAAATTTAACCATGATTATATACTATATTGCAAAATTTAGAAAATTAAACAAAGTTATTTTTTTCTTTTCTTATTTTTTTTAAAATATCAACATTTTTCTTGTCTGGACCTTCATTTTCAAATCCGGGAACTTCTATTATCCAAGGAATATTAAGTAATTCATCTACTTCCATTAAATTCTTAAATCCCTTTAGTCCTATCTCTCCAAGGCCTATATTTGCATGACGATCGTGTTGAGAATTGAATTTTGTTAGAGAATCATTTATATGAAGTAAACCTATGTCGTGTAAATTTATTTTCTTTTTCCATTCCTTGAGCCAGAATAAAATATTATTTTTCTCAAAATCTTCGATTAGTCCAGCCTCAAAAGAATGTGCAGTATCAATACAAACCTTAACTCTTGGAGAATTTATTTTATGAACAATAAAACCAATCTCTTCCTGAGTTGTTCCAATTTTCTTTTTTCCGGCAGTATTCTCAATAAAAACAGTTGAACTTTCAGGGGTATCTAAAATAACTTCCTCAAGTGACTTAATTTCCCTAAAAATGGCTTTTTCTTTATCTTTTCCTTTTGGTGATCCGGGATGATAAACAACACCCTTTGCTCCTATTGCAGAAGAAAAATAGAGAGTATTTTTGAGGCTTTCTATTGATTTTCTTTTTAGCTCACTTTTTTCAGAGGCAAGATTTAACAGATAACTTGCATGAATATAAACTAAACTTATTCCGTTTTTTTCAAGCTCTTCTCTGTATTTATCTATACTTTCTTTTTCCGGAATCCTCACATCGTATCTTTTTGGGCTCCCTGCAAAAATTTGAATACATTCAGCGCCAATTTCTTTTGCTCGCTTGGGAATTTTCAGAATTCCTCCGGAAGAAGAGATGTGAGCTCCAATTAGAGGCTTCTTGTTTTTTATCATTATATCAATAAATCTACTTTAAATATTAAATCATTCTACAACACTTACCACAAAAAAGAAAACGGCAAGTTATTGCCGTTTTCTTTTTTGTAATGAACTTAATTAAATTAAGGTTGCAAAATTTCTTCCGTTTCTCCTTCAATTGAAATAATGACCTCGCTTACATTATTAAACTGAAGTAATGTTTTTTCAATTTGATCCCTAATCATTGTTACTCTTGCAGAGCCGGAAGCATCAAGCTTATAACTAAAATCAGCATACGCGACAGAATCTTCAATATATAGAGAATTAATTTTTACTCCTTCTTCTATTGCAGTTTGATATCCTTTTTCTTGCTCTTCTTTTGTCGGTCCTTCAATTAACCTGCTTAGAGTATAAAGTTTCTCATCTTCAGGAATTAAAAACTCTCTTTCTACAAAAGAAATCTCCTCTAAGCCTTCTTTAATTGAATAAAAATACAAACGGACTTTCATTGTTTCTTCTTCCTCTTCTTTTGTTTCCTCCATCTCAATTAATTCTTCCTTTATTTCATCATATTTTTCGTCAGTAATGGCACTCACAACATCTCCTTCTTTTAGAATTACAACTATAGTATGATCCGTTATTACTTGTGCAGCAACCTCGTCATCCTTTTTAGGGCCGTATCCTGCATAATTAGATTGAAAAGAAAAACTCAATTCAAAGATATTTTCCTCAACTATTACTGTTCTTAAGTGCTCTAAATCAAACCCCCCTCTTTGAGTATAGGTACTTGCATTTTCTTTAATCCATTCTTTAACCATTTCAACGTCCTCCTGACTTAATTGATTATCTTTTCTTTCAGGCATGTCCGGAACATCTAAGGTACTTATAAAAAAACCTATCATAATTATAAGAAAAACAACAATTAAACCTGCTAAAATTTTACTAAACATATTTTAAACTAATATTAACTACTAAACAATAATTCGACCTTTTTGCTTATAATCTATTTTGTTGAAGTATGGCATTAAGCTTATCTCTTGTACTTTCATTTACAATACCGGTACTTAAAATCAATCCTACAGGAGCAAGTACTTCGCTACGATACTTTCTTTGAAAAGAAGCAACTGCATCTCTTGTCTTTTTGCAGAATTGATTACTTTCTTCTCCCGGAGAACCAACTCCCTCATCCACAATCATTGTTTCCGGATCAGCGTTAAGAACTTTTTGTAAATATTTAACATCTATTCTTTCATCTCCTTCTTCAAGCATTTCTCCAAACCAAAAATCATCAGGAACATTTTCTACTCTCACAACAACTCTTACAACCTCTTGACTTGATCTTGCTGTAGTTATCTCTTCAAACTGAGAAAGAGTTTTTTCAATTTGCTTCTTTGCAATATCCGACTGGTCGTTAAAATCAATAGTAAGACCCACATAAGCAACCTCTCCCTCTGTCCTAAGTAAGACGAGTTCTGTTCCTTCACTAATATGAGTAGAGTACCCCCCTTGCCTCTCTTGATCACTTGGGCCCTTCAATAATTCTTTTAGTGAAGTTTCTTTTATGTTTTCAAGAACCGACAAAGATACTTCTCTTTCTATAGAATCAATCTTTCTTTCTATATCACCTTCCTCATTCTCTTCCTTAACAACAAAATAAACATATATTGTTTCTTCGTCCTCAATGTATTTCCCGGCTATTTCATCATAGATATTGTTTGTGATCGCATAAACTATTTCCGTGTGTTTAGTTTCAACAATTATCTCGTTTTTATGAGTACCATATTCCGGCCTTACAGTATTAAACGAAAAAGTAAACCTATACTCTCCCCTGCCAATCTCCTCTTGGTTGAGAAGTTTAATATCTCTTCCGTAAAGAGGATAAAGAGAAGAGTAGTTCTTTATCCAGTTTTCTGCGATAATTCTTCCTTCATCCAGTGTTGGAACATCCTCTCTTGGGAAAAAACGATTACCGGCTTCGATAAAAAGAAAAGTAAATAAAGCTGTTGAAAAAACAAAACCACCGATAATTAAAGTTTTTTTTACTACAGACATTTTTTTAAAGTTTATTTTGAGTTAAAAATATCATATTAAGGGCAAACAAACAAGACCAAAACAAAAACCCTCTCAAGCATTTTGCCGAAAGGGTTCTTATTTTCTTTGAAGAAAGATTGTTTATTCTTCTTCTTCCTCTTCTTCCTCTTCTTCATCTTCTTCATCTTCTTCATCCTCGTCTTCCTCATCATTCTCATCTTCATCATCTTCATCGTCTTCATCTTCTTCCGGATCTAAGTGACAAGCGTCATCATACCAGTAAAATCCTTCTTCTTCACAATCTTCCGCTGTTTCTATATCAGCAGTAGGATCCTCTGGAGTAGGTACATCTACAGGATCATCATCATAATCGGGCATCTCTGTGTCCATTAAGGAAACAGCTGCAACAACAACAACAATAGCAAGAACAACACCGATTATAATTAATATCTTTTTAGTATCCATAACTGTTTTATTTAATGTTTAAATCGACCTTTAAAACCTTTAATTATTATAAGTAATTATAAAAATTATGCAAGAGCTTAGAGGAGTTTTTGCTTTTTAATAAAAATAATTTATAATTTTTATATGAAAATTCAAGAAATTGCAATCAATCATTATAAAAGCATTAAAGACCCTATTCATTTAAGAGATTTTTTGAATTTTCATATTTTAGTGGGTCCTAATAATGCCGGAAAAACAAATATTCTAGATGCAATAGATTTTCTTTTTAACAGTAAATTAGAAAAGGAGAGGTTTTCCGATAACGATGCCGATATCACAATAACTGTATCAGAAAAAGGAAAAAAATATCTCCTCTCCTGTAGAAAAGGAAAAATCGAAACTGTTCCCAAAATACACTTCAGAAACAGTTTTATTCGTATCAATAAGAAAATTAACTACTCTTTGATTGCCAAGAATCTACAGTTATTTAAAAAAAAGCACCCTCAAGAATATACTAATTTCTCTCATTCTCTTGAAAAATACTTTAAAGAAATTGAGATAAATGAAGAGCTTTTTCTTTGTAATATATACTCTGATAAAAAGAAACGTTCAGTAAAACGAATGGGCGAAGGATTCAAGCGTCTTTTTGTTATTCTTTTTTATATATTCCACCCCGAATACAAAATAATTCTCATCGATGAACCCGAGACACATCTTCATCCTTCAATAATTAGAAGGTTTTTGCAACTACTCAAGGATGAAAATTTAAAAAATCAAATATTTTTCACTACACATCACCCATCTTTTGTGCAAGCAAAGTATCTTTCTCATATATGGAGAATTACTCGCAATAAAAATCAAAGTACCGCCCTTTATGGTCTTCAAAAAGAAAATGTTGACTTAGACCGTTTTGTTCAAGAAATAAATGACGACAATTCAGGAATGCTTTTTTCAGACAAAGTTCTTTTGGTGGAAGGAATTTCTGATTCTATATTTATGAGAGAAATGATTGATCGCTTTTATGAAAAAGAAAAAGACATCAAGGTTGTTTATACAAGTGGCAAAGGCTCTGTCGATCTTTATGCAAATCTTTGTGATATTTTTAACATTCCCTATGCAATTATGCTTGACAGAGATGCCTTAAACTCTTCATCTCTGATGAAAATAAAAAAATTTCCCAAATTGGGAAAAAAAACATCTCTTGAAAAAAAATTAAATCTTTTAAAGGAAAAAGAGATTTTTATTCTTGAAAAAGACCTTGAGGCAGTCTACCCTTCTTCGTTTAAGGTAAAAGAAACCAAACCCCTTACAGCTCTTTCCGTTTCCAGAAAGATAAAAAAAGAAATGTTAAATGACAAAAAAATGAAAACAATAAAAGAAATTCTTGAAATAATTTAAAAAACTAGCTCTCTATTTCTTTTTTTGCCTCTAAGTACATTGCATTGCTCCACGCTTGATTAATACAACCCCTACTTTCTAATTTTGTGGCTGAACTTATCTCGCCATGAGAACCTATTGCTCCCTTCCACATTATCTCTTCTTCGCTTGCACTCATTATTTTTTTTATATACGTGGAAAATCTTTTTCTATCAAACCTGTAAAGAATAATGGCTATTAAATTGTTTAAATAAAACCAGCTATCTCCCTTGTGATAACTTTCAGCACTCTCCCCTGTATGATTTTCGCAAAAATCATTATTTTTGACATCTATAGTAGAAACTCCTCCCCAAGAAAGCCAAAGATCATCGAGAGCATGAGTGAAGCAATTTATCCACTCTTTTTTTGAAAGAAGATCAGGATAAATATAGGCTGCAATAAATAAGTTTGGACGAGTTGTTTTATCAAGACTTTTTGTTTCCGGAAAATATCCATCATACAATTTATTTCCATCAAAAAATGTCCTATAAGTTTTTTCTTTCATTTCCATCTCCATCTTTTTATAGAACATTTTTTCTCCTTTATTTCTTGAAAGAAAAGAAGCTGTCTTGTACATATTCATCTTCATTGCTTGCATTTCAATTCTGGCACCGGATCTTTTAAGGCTATCCATCCAAGTCTCATAAGGACCGTTTACTAAAAATCCGTTTCTTGTAAAAGACCAAAGTAATTCTTCAATCTTTGCTTTTAATTCCCTTCTAATAATATCTTTTTCTCTCTCACTGCAAAACGGCAAAACATCAGCGGTTCTCTTAAAGAGCCATCCTGGAGCATCTATATTAATAGCTCCCCCGGGCCCCTCTTTAAGACAATCTCTTAAAAGTCTAAAAAAAATCTTTTTACCCTCCTGAGGATTAAGAGAAATGATTGATTTTAGAGAAATTGCTTCATCTCTGGGCCAAAAGTGAAAAAACCAAGGAATTCCGGCATATGCACCAACATAGTCAGGAACCAAAAGATTTGCTAAAGAGTTTTTAACACAAAGAGTATCTAGCTCCTCTTCTTTTAAAAAGTTTTGAGAAAATATCCTGCCTGCCTCTTTTTTGGCCTCTTTTTTGCTTTCACCAAGCGCAAAAACAAACCTCTTACCCTCTAAGCAAACACCTTTTCTTACATTTCTGTGAAAGGGTGGTGAGTTTCTTCCTTCATCATATTCATAGTAACGCGGAAAAATTTCATTTACATCTTCTCCTCTTTCACACTTAATGGCAAGAAAAATTTTACTATCAAACTCTAAAACCAAAAATCCATCTTCCCTTTTTAACTTGTAATCTTTCGTCTCAGCCGAAGAATAAGACTTTCTAACATCAAAATAAACATCAACTTTCTTTTTTTTGCTCAGTTCGTAAACAAAAACGTGTGATAATTCTGAAAGATAAAAAAGTTCTTCCACTTTTTCTCTTTTTCTTTCAAAATGATCAAAGCCATTAACTAACTCAAGAACCTCTCCTCCTTCTTGAACTTCTATTGACTCTATAATCCTATAAACAGGATTAGATTCACCACAAGAAGCAAAGCACCTCTTTCCTTCAAGGTGTATTTTTTTTGATAACCTACAAAACCAACCCTCGTATCGACTCTTGGAAATCTCACTCATCCAAATATAGTCACCTTTTTTGTTCGACAAAGAAAAGCTAACATTATTAACATTTTTTCTCTCTTTGCTTTTGGGACCCAGTGAGTGTATGATCTTCATTGTCTTTTTGTTATTGCCTTATTGTGTGCCTCAATATAATTAAAAACAAAATTACTCCAGTCAGCCTTAGATGCTATTTTTCTTGCTTCTATTTTGTTTTCAACCCTTTCTCTTCTTGATGTTTTTGTAAATTTGTGAAGAAAACGATAAAGATCTTTCACCACACTATCGTCTTTGTTTTTTTCTCTCCTAAGCACATAAATTCCGGGTCGCTCTTTTTTTCTTTTAATTCCTTCACAAAATTTACCAAAACCCGCTAAATTAGTTGTAACAGAAGAAACGCCCAATGCCGCTGCCTCAAGTGGAGTGTACCCCCAAGGCTCATAGAAGCTTGGGAAAACACCCATGTGACAAGCCTCTAAAGTTTCTTCATAGTTTAGATTAGCAAGCCCATCGTGCCCTGTTAAATAAATAGGATAATATATCACCTTAACTCTATCATTTTCCCTATTTAATAAATCATTGCTCTTTAGGCCATTCATTATCTCGTCATGAAGAGAGTTTAGGTGATGTGTGGACAAGGAAGGAGTCTCTTCATCTCGCTTCATTCTGTGTAATTTTTTTTCAACATCAAATAAATATTCTTCGCCAATTAAATTTTCTTTATTAAGCTCTTTTTCTCTTAATACATTATAAAGAACTCTCTCTTCAATATCCGGAAAAGCTCCTTCCAATGACTCCTGAAGATCTCTGAAATATTCTAAATTTTCAAGAAGAGAGGGATTAACACCTCTTGTTTCTGTAGGAATAAAAAGAAAAGCAACAATTGTTCTTTTACTTTTCTCTTCTATCATTTTTTTATTTAGCTTTCCCAGTGACTCAATGAAAATATCAATACCCTTGGCTCTTAGCTCATTTCTTCCAATAATAAAATAAAAAAGTGTCTCCTCTAAATCAAATTTATAATAAGGAAAAAAATAAGAAGCAACAAACTCTCTGAGTCTTTTTCTTTGCAATCTGTGCTTTACGACAATGTCTTCAAAGCTTAAATATTTCTCTATATCAAGTCCGTTGGGCAAAATAATATCCGGCTTTCTTTTAAGGAAATGAGTTGCCTCAACGCCGGTAATTTCACTAACAGTAGTAAACACATTACACTCTCTTGCAGAAGCACACTCAATGGAGTGTTTTTGAAAAACATCATATTTTTTTGCTTGCTCATCGGGATTGAGTTCTTTCAAGTTTTGATAAAAATTAATACTATGAAATGCAAGTGCTCTTCCAAGGCTTGTGGCGTGAGTCGTAAAGACTGTCTTTACATTAACTGCGTTTTTCTTTAAATATAAAATTCCCGCTCCGGAGAGCCATTCATGAAAGTGAGCTACCGTCTTTTTGTCATTTTGTTTTTCTGAAATTTCTTTTATGAATCTTCCTACTGCATAAGCCCAGCAAACCGGCTCATTAAAGTCGTGTCCTGCATGAAGAGAGTCTACCTTAAAGGAATCCCACATCTCTCTTTTTATGTCATCTATTTTGTAAAAAATATCACCAAAATCAATAAGAATAGTATGAGGCTTTCCTTTTATGAGCCATCTTCCGTAGTAACATTTTATTCCCTCTTTTTGTAATTTTTCAAAAACCTCTCCCATCTCAATCGGAGGAGCTTCTTCTTTAAATTCCCCTCTTGCTTTTTCTCTATAATAAGGTCCTATTAAAAAATAATTTTCGCCATAGTGTTGTATCATTTTATTCGCTTTTGACTCTATCACTCTATAAATTCCTCCAACTTTATTGCAAACCTCAAAAGAAACCTCAAATAATTTTTCGCACTTTGGATTAGTTGTCTTGATTTTTTTCATACGTATAAAATATTATAAATTAGCAATTTTTTTGTTCTTTTTCTTTTCTTCTATTCTTAATTTAAAATCACTAAGTGCATTAATAAAACATATAAAAGCATCATAAGGAGATCCGTAAGGACTAAAATAGTCATGAACCGTTCCATCCCCCATTCCCTTCGTGCACATATAATAAACTTGATCGGAGGTTTGTAGTTTTCTCCAACAATCAATCACTTCCTCATCCCCAACTTCAAAAACATCTTTTTCAAGCTCATATAGTTTTTTTAGAGCATCTTGCTGCATTTGATTTCCAAGCCATGCTGAGAGATCACGTTCGGTATCAGCCCATGATGTTATATATGGAACATCTATTTCATCTTTTGGCCAATATCTAGAAGTCGCTTCAGAAAGAGTTAAAAAATTATTATCATTGTGCTTTAATACCTCTCCCGGAAAAGATTCCAAAAAATTAAAAATACCCGTTTCTTCCCACTGATGCTCACCAAAAGTTTCGTAATCCATAAAAAGGTTAACTATTTCTCCATTTCCGTTTATTTGTGAAATCCATTTTGAAAATTTATCAGCAGTTAGAGGATGCTCTTTCCAGCTCTTTTCAGAAAAACGAAAAGCAACATCATCAGAAAGTCGATAATTTTTTAAAAAAAGTTTTATCTTGGCATTTTTTGCTCGATAGAGAAAATTAGGGCTCTTCCATCCTAAAACATGATCAACTCCCTCTCCTAGGATCGCTTCAAATCCCATTTTTTCAGCCTCTTTGGCAATTTCATTGCTATATGCAAGTTCGGTGCAGCGAAAAACTCTTGGCTTAACACCGAAAACATCTTTTATTTTTTCTTTATTCATCTCAACTTGCTTATAAAATTCTTCTTTTGAATATAAAAAAGCAAGTGAGTGATAATAGGTCTCTCCAAGAACCTCCACTCTTTTGGTGTCTATAAGATCCTGAAAAGATTTAAGTGCCTCAGGGGCAAATTTCTCCATCTGTTCTATGGCAATGCCGGAAAAAGAAAAACTAAAACGAAAATCAGGATATTTTTTTAGAAGCTTAAGCAATAATCTATTTGTTGGAATATAGCATTTTTGAGCAACTTTTTTCATTATTGCACTATTACTTAAATGACTTTCGCTATAATCATCAAAATAAGAAGAATCTTTCCCAATATTAAAAAAGGTATAATTTTTTATACGATATGGCTGATGAACCTGAAAATAAAAACAAATAGAAGGCATAGAAGAATTTAAATAATAAAATATTGTTTTTTCAAGTTGATTTATATATCTTTATGCATTTCTCTGCAGCACTTTCCCAGCTAATTTTTTTTACTTCTTTTTTTCCGTGCTCTTTAAGGCAACAGGAAAGAGCATCATAATTTAATACTGCTAAAATTTTATCAGAAATACCTTCTACATCCCAAAAATCAACTTTAAGAGCATGCGAAACAACTTCTGAAACACCTGATTGTCTTGACATAAGTACCGGTGTACCGTTTATAAGAGATTCAAGCGGAGTTATTCCAAAGGGCTCTGAAACTGAGGGCATAACAAACAAATCAGCTAAACGATAGACTTCTTTTAACTTTTCTCCTCTCAAAAAACCGGTAAAAAAAACTTTGTCGGAAATCCCCATTCGCGCAACCTCTTCAATCAAATAATTTTCCATATCGCCAGAACCTGAAATTATAAAATAAGTATCTTTAGAAAAATCGCAAACTCTTTTTGCCGCCTTAATAAAATAGTCCGGTCCCTTTTGGAGGGTAAGTCTTCCTACAAAAAGAACTACTTTTTTACCTGCTTTCTTTATTTGATGGACATTTCTTGAAACGTCTTCCTCTTTGGAAAAATCAATTCCATTGTGCACTACTTCCACTTTTTGGGGATTAATTCCGTAATGTTTTAAAATTATTTCTTTTGTAAAATAACTAACAGCAATTACCTTATCGGCTTTTTCCATTCCCTCCTTTTCAAGACTATAGACAAGAGAATTTACTCCTTCACCACCGCCTCTATCAAACTCCGTTGCATGAATATGAGCTATAAAGGGTTTTCCTGATCTTTCTTTAGCCCTTATTCCGGCACCAAAGGAAAGCCAGTCATGTGCATGGATAATGTCAAAATCTTCTTTTTGAGCAACAATATCTGCAAAATCGGCATATCTTAAGACTTCCTCAAAAAGAGTTTTTCCGTAAACGGGCTTTGATTTAAAGAAAATAGAATCATATTTTTTTTCGGTAATATAAGGATGCAAGATAGAATTAAATTGATAAGAGTTTTCATAAGCGAATTCAGGGTCAATAATTTTCAAAAAATCACTCTCAATTCCTTTAATTTTTTTTGGCAACACAAAAGATATTCTCACTCCCTTTTTTGCCAAATTTTTTGAAAGTCCATAGCAAGCAACACCAAGACCTCCGCTATTATGAGGTGGAAATTCCCATCCAAACATTAGTACTTTTTTTTGCATGAAAAACGAAAATATAGATTATATAAATTTCAAAAAGGAAGACTTAAAAGATCTCGAGGATTCTCTATTAAAAAATCAGGACATGCAAGCTGCAATGCTTTTTTTGAGCTAAGGCCCCAAGGGACTGCAACTGTCTTGGCCCCTGCTTTTTTTCCCGCATCTATATCTCGTATTTCATCACCAATATAAACAAAAATCCCTCCTTTTCTTTTTAATTTTTTTATTTTATTCGCCTTATTAAATATACCCGAGCTATTTACAAAGTCAAAAAAATCAACACCATTTTCCCTCAAGAAATAATTTACATTTTTTCTTGAATTTGATGTTAATACACCAAGAGAATGATTTCTCCTTTTTAATTCAAGAAGAACTTCTTTCATTTCTTCTTTCATCACAACACCTCCAATGCCTTGATTCATTCCCCTTTTTATTTTTATGTATAAAAAAAAGAGCTTATATAATGGAACATTCATTTCTTTAAAAACTTCCTCAATACCTTCTTTTCTTATTTTTCTCAAAAAATCACCATCAATCTCCTTCATACCGCTTTTTCTTAAAGCAAAATCCGCTTTTTTGATGATGAGAGGAAGAGTGTCTGCAATAGTACCATCAAAGTCAAAACAATATATTACCTCTTTCCTTTTCAAACTATCTTTTTTCTCTACCTCCATTTAATCATTATATAGTAAAAAAAATTTAAGACAAATTATATTTTCCCCAAGCTAAAATTGTTTTTCGTTAAAATAATTTTCTGCTTTTTCTGTTATCGATTTTTCCAATTTTAAAACTATATTTCTATTGTCTTCTCGAAAATTAATTAACTCTTTTTCGTATTTTTCCGGAAAAATTTTATGAGCATCCCCCTCTTCTTGTATATAATTATGCCCTATTGGTTTTTTTGATTTTGAAAGAAAAAGTGTCATCGGCAAAGAAGCCCTCTCCCCCTCTTTTATTATTCCGTTTTCCATATAATACTCGACAATATAAGCCCACAAAAAAATTTTCTCTTTCTCTGTGCCAAACTCATAATAATTGGCAAAAACAACCCCGTCTTCTCTTGAAGGATTTATCACATCTTTCTCAAGGTACTTGACTACATCTTTTTGGTTTTCAAAAACATGACTTTCTTTTATTAAAGAAAAGTCACTGCCGGTATCTTTCTCACCTAAAAAGATAAAAAGAAAAACAAGCACTGCAACAAAAAGAAAAATAAAAAAAATTGATTTTGGTATTAACTTATTTGACATGTTGTTACAAGATATATTTTATTTTATTTCTTTGACAATTAATTTATTTTCGTATTTTTCTCCTTTTACGGTTACCATTTCTTCTATTATCTTTTCTTTGTTTGAAAGTAATTTTTCACAGCAATCAGCTTCAATACGACAATCGGTTTCATCGTCCATTATTAATTTTAATTCTTTCTCTTCTTCTTTTTCCCTTAAGTACCAAAAATAATCATTATTCTTAGAATCGTCATAGAAAATATTACCTGTAATAGTAATTTCTTGACCTTCTTGCACATTGTCTTCGCTTAAAAAACTTTCCTCGATAACACTTTCTTCTCTTTCTTGCTGAGGTGAATCATATTCTTGAACAGTGATGACACTTTCTTCTCTTTCTTGTTCTATTCCTCTTTCTTCTTCGGGTGAATCATAATAATAAAAAAGAAGTGCTAAGGTAATTAAAAACAAAAAAGCAATGGCACCGTTTCTCATAATCAGTTATTTTTAGATAAATATTTTTTTATAATCCCTTTCATCTTATTTTTTTGCTTATTATATTCTCCTTATATTATATTTTATAAAACTCTTAAGAGATAAAATGTTGAAAAAATGACGAGATGATGTTAGAAATAAATGCAAAAATACTATCCAGTAAAATCGCCGCATATTCGATTATATTATTGAAAAATTGTATAATTTGCGAAGGTTCTGTTATAATGGGCTCAAGCTCTTGAGAAAAAACATAAAATGGCAAAAATATCAAAATCAAAAAAAATATTCTTATTTTTAAAACATCTTTCATTCCTACATCGTAATTAAAAATTTGCTTTTGGTCAAGCAAAATAATCCCCTACTTTAAAACATTAATATGAAAAAAAAGATACTTATAGCAGCAGCACTTCCTTATGCTAACGGTTCTCTTCACTTGGGTCATGTTGCCGGTCTTATAGGGTCTGACGTTCTTGCTCGTTATTTTCGAATTAAAGGAGACGATGTCCTTTTTGTTTCAGGAAGCGACTGCTACGGCACTCCAATTGTATTTGAGGCAGAAAAACAAAATTCAACACCTTCAAGTATTGCCGAAAAGTATCACCAAGAATTTCAAGAAACCCTTATTGATGGAATGAATTTTTCGTATGATTTTTACACAAAAACAACATCCAAAGAGCACCATAAAACCGTTCAAAAAATATTTACAAAATTATTTAATGACGGATATATATACAAAAAAACAGAAAATTTACCCTACTGCCCGTCTTGCGAAAAATTTCTTCCTGATAGATATATAGAAGGAAAATGTTACTTGTGCGGATTTGATTCTGCAAGAGGAGATCAATGCGATAATTGTGGAAATTTAATGAACACAAAAGAACTCATAAAACCAAAGTGTAAAACTTGTGAAAATACTCCAAAGTGGAAAAGTTCGGAACATTTTTTTCTTAAATTAACTTCCCTTGAAAAAGATCTTAAAAAATGGGTAAAAGAAAGTAAGGGTTGGCGCATTGGAGCAAAAAACTTTACTTTTCAATTACTTTTGCAAGGCCTTCACGATCGCTCCATAACTCGAGACACCTTATGGGGAGTTCCCGTTCCTATAAAAGGATATGAAAGAAAAAAAATATATGTTTGGTTTGAAGCAGTTTGTGGGTATTTAAGTGCAAGTAAAGAGTGGTCAAAAAAAATAGGAAAAGACAAGGAATGGGAAAAATATTGGAAAAACAAAAATGCAATACATTACTACGTTCACGGAAAAGATAACATTCCTTTTCACTCAATTATTTGGCCATCAATCCTTTTGGGATATAAAAACCTTCACCTTCCCGATCGAATAATATCTTCTGAATATCTTACCCTAGAGAAAAAACAACTATCAAAAAGTAGAAATTGGGCAATCTGGATTCCTGATTTTTTGAAAAATTTTGATTGTGATACGCTTAGATATTATCTTATTGCAAACGGATCAGAAACGTCAGACTCAGATTTTTCCTGGAATGAATTTTCAAGTAGAACAAATAACGAATTAATCGGTAATTTTGGTAATTATATTTACAGGGTTCTTTCTTTTATTGAAAAAAACTTTAAAGAAGGCGTTAGTTTTTCTGATGATATAAGTCCTCAGTCTCATAAATTTCTTGCTTTGGCAGAAAAAACCTTTCCCAAAACATCGATTCTTATTGAGGAAGGTAAATTTAGAAAAGCACTACAAGAAATTTTTAAGTTGGCAGAAGAAGGAAATCGCTTTATCGATAATGCTAAGCCTTGGGCGACTATAAAAGAAAACCCTAAAAAAGCAGAAAAAGACTTGGCGGTTGCAGCTCATATTGTTAAATGCATTTCTATATTAATTAATCCTTTTTTACCCACCACATCTGAAGAAATACATATTCAATTGGGAGAAGATTTTTCTGATATAAAATGGGAATATCCTTTGAATAAAAAAATAAAACCAAGCAAGACAAAACCTATTTATAAAAAAATAGAAAAAGAGCTAATAGAAGAAGAGCTTTCTAAGCTTAAAAAGCAATCTACCGAAAAATAAAAAAACCGCCAACAAGAGTTACAAAAACAACTCCTCCCCCAAAAACAATAAAAAGCAGCTCATATCCTAAATAAGAAACGAAAATCCCTGCAATCAAGGAACCGATTGCAATTCCGGTGGGCCTAAAGATAGCATCGATTACTCCTGCTTCTTTTGGATGAAAATTAAGTTTTCTATGAATTAATCCACTTCTTGCAGAGCTGGTTATAAGCTCTCCTGCAGATTTTCCAAAATTAATAAGTAGTACGGAAAAAAACCCTAAGAAAGAAGGGGCAACTCCTAAAATCATAGTTGATAATCCTGTAAGAATCCCGCCCTGAAAAACATTTTTAAAAAGATTCTTTTTTCCTAATTTCTTGATAGTCCAAAAAGCAATTGGCATAAAAAGAAAAGAAAAAAGAGCTATAAAAAAAAGAATAAAATCTTGTCCCCAGCCAATACTGTCCTTTAAAAACAAAATAAAAAAAGCCTTGTATATACCAGCCAAAAATAAAACCGCAAAAGAAACAATGAAGAAAAAAATTACTTCTTTCTCTTTGATTTTTTTAAATAAAGAAATATAGCTTTTTCTCGCTGTAAAAAAATTAAGACTACTGCTTGATGAATCTTTTTTTGGAAAACGAAGCTTAAAAATGCAATAAAGAGCATTAAAAAAATGAATTATTAGACTAAAAATAAAAACTCCGACAAAACCAAATTTCCAAACAAAGAAAGCTCCAAAAACCGGAGCTAATGATGCTGCGCAAAACGGAGCAGAGTAAAACCATCCAAAAGCCCTACTTGGTTTCTTAAGCGAGCTCTCCATTAATATTCCTCGAAAAGAAGTAGAGAAAAGTGCTGCCGAAAAACCTAAGAAAAATTGCCACAAATAAAATAATATAAAAAAATAATTTTGCTCATAAAGAGGAGTCAAGATCATTCCAAGAGAGTAAGCTCCATAACCTAAAATACCCAAAAAAGCCAGTATTGCAGGATTTATTTTATGACTCAAATACCCAACCACGGGAGAAAAAATGGCAATTGATAAATAAATTAAAAGATACGTATATCCAATTTGATGAAAGGAAAGATTGTTTGCAACTAAAAATAAGGGGAAATACAAAGAAAACAGCTTATACCCGAACATCAAAAGAAAATGTATGACCGTAACATCTTTTGTTATTTTTTCAATCTTAGGAAATAAACTCATTTTACGTTAAAAATATTGTTAAGAAAGAAGAAAGAAAAATCCCAACAAGCATTCCTATAGAAACCATACTGGCAGCAAATTCTTTATTCATTTTTTCGAGTGACGAGAAAATAATTGAAGAAAATCCTATAGGAGCACAAGAGCCCATTAAAACAATATACTTGTCAATTCCATCTAATCCTAAAAACCAAACAACAATAAAGCCAAGCAAAAGACCCAAAAACATACGCAAAAAAACAGCCAATCCAACATAAAAGGGTTTTATTATTTTCGGTGTAAAATATGTTCCTACGGCTACCAAAATAAGAGGAACAGTAAACCTACTTAAGGCATCAAAGGCAATGACCATATTCTTTTGCATCTCAATTTCTAAAAAATTAATTAAAAGGCCAATCATAAGTGCTAAAAGAGGAGGAGAAGAGAGAAATTTTCTAAAAATATTTATCTTTTTATTTCCATTTTCTCCATATTTGCAAGCCAAATAATATGCCAAAGTAAGGGCCATAAAAGCATTTCCTATATCAAAGATAATTATTCTCGTAAGCCCCTCGTTCCCATAAGAATTAATTATAAAGGGTAAGGTAAATCCTATATTCATTGCAATTGTACCTACAAGGAATGGACCAAAGTATTGATTTTCCATCCTCATTATTCTTCCCGATAAAAAAGAAACAAAAAATATTAAAAGAGATATTGCAAGAGGAATAAATGGCAAAATAATCATTTCCGAAGAAATTTTTGCCTGGCTTACGGATAAAATAATTAAAACGGGTAGAAAAAACGAAAAGACAAGTTTAAAAAAAATATCTGCCTTTTCTTTTTTTAAAAAACCAAAAACTTTAAGAAAATACCCCAAAAAGAAAGCTAAAAAAATTGAAAATATGTTTTCTAAAATCTCCATCTTAAGATATATTTTTTATCACTTCCTTAATTTCTTCCGGTTTTAGATTTATCTTTATAGCATCTTTTAGCGCTATTGTTTCTACTACATGCTCTCCATCATAACCGTTATTTTCTTGAAACTCAGGGCCCTTTCCCGTCCCTATCTCTCCGCCAACAACAATGCACAAATAAAAAATTTCTTTTTGTCCTTGTGTTGCCGGTTTTTTGGAAATTTTTTCAAAAATTTTTTTCTCTATTTCTACTTCAACACCAACTTCCTCCAAGCACTCCCTTTTAACGGCTTCTTCTCTGGTCTCTCCTTCCTCTACTCCCCCTCCGGGAATAACCCAATATAAATCATTTTTTTTCACTCTCTTAATTAAAATAATTTCTTTATTTTTCAATATTACAGCACGAACTCTTTCTTTTTTTGCATTATTCATGTTTAATAAACTAACTGTTTTAATTTTTTGATATAATAGCACAAAGAAGTTATTTTAAATAATCCTCCTACTATAAATTACAAATTTATGCGCACATGGATTCAAGTTAGTAAAAAAAATATAAAAAATAATTACAACGAATTTAGAAAAATAATTGCTCCTGATTGCTTACTAATGGCAGTAGTAAAATCAAATGCCTATGGTCATAATTTAATTGATTTTTCTTATGAACTTGAAAAATTGGGGATTGATTTCTTGGGAGTAGATTCTTTGGTTGAGGCAGAAACACTAAGAAAAAAGAAAATAAAAAAACCCATTTTAGTTCTTGGACACTCGCTGGAAGAAGGAATAGATTTTGCTAAAAAAAATAATATCTCAATTACTATTTCTGATATTTATCAATTAAATTGTCTTAAAAAAATAAAAAAGTCTTCTCCTGCTTTAAAGGTTCACCTTAAGGTTGATACAGGGATGCATCGTCAAGGAATTTTTATAAATGAAATAGAGAAAGTTTTAAAAATAATAAAAAAAGACAAAAATATTTTTCTTGAAGGAGTTTATACTCATTTTTCTTGCGCAAAAAATCCAAAAATGCAAGAAGAAACAAAACGCCAAACAAATAAATTTAAAAAAGCAATACAGATTCTTGAAAAAAACGGTTTTCATAACACAATAAAGCACGCATCAGCGACATCGGGAACAATCATTTCTCCTAAAAACCATTTTGACATGACCAGAATAGGAATTGGCTTATACGGAATATGGCCATCAGAGGAGATAAAAAACCTTTTCTCTTCAAAAATTAAAATTAAACCGGCTCTCTCTTGGAAGACAATAGTTGCCCAAATTAAAAATGTCCCAAAAGGAAAAGGCATTGGTTATAATCTTTTGGAAAAAACAACACGCAAAACACAAATAGCCATATTGCCAATAGGTTATTGGCACGGATTTCCACGATCACTTTCCTTGAAGGGAAGAGTGCTTATAAAAAACAAAGAAGCAAAAGTTCTCGGCATCGTCTCCATGGATATGCTGGTTGTTGATATAACCGACATCAAAAATGTCAAAAGAGGAGACGATGTAATTATTATTGAAAACAGAGAAGATTCGCCAGTAAGTGCTCAAAAAGTAGCACTCACCTCAAATACAACTACCTATGAATTAATTACCCGGTTAAACCCAAAAATAAAAAGAATATTTCATTGATTTATAAAAATTTTAAATTTCACTCCTCTCTTTCTTGTTCTAGGTTATTT
>PWJI01000003.1 GCA_003560095.1 Candidatus Nealsoniibacteriota bacterium | reverse complement strand
TTTATTTTGGTATGATTTCGGGGAGAGAAGTGGCAAAAAAAATAATGAATTCCTCATATGAATGTAAGGGCATAAAAAGAATTTTAAAAATAAAAAGAGTTCAAGAAAAAACCTTATCATTGGCAATTTTTTTAAAAAAGATCTCCCCCTCGGTTTTGAATTTGTTTTTTAGATTTGTGGGATTTTGCTTTGGTTTTAAAAGCTTTACAAGAATTGCGGTACGTGTTTTTTGCTAAAAAATGGCTTGAGAATATTTTTTGAAAATAAATATATAAATGTTTATTGATTAATAGTTTTTGAATTTTTTTATGAGCAAAAAAATAAAAGAGCAAAAAGTAGAAAACCTAGTAGAAAAATCCAGAGAAGTGTTTAAAGACTGCTTTCTTCCTAACAATTGTCTGGTAGCCGCTCCTTGTCATATGCCTTACTATCCCGCTCGCTCCAAAAGTTATTTTTATTGTTGGGCAGGGCGTGACTTGGGATATAACGTTACCGGTGCATTACATCTAGAAATAGATGTTTTTAAAGAAGTGCTTGAGTGGATATGGGAAAGAGCAGAGGGTTATAGAGGAAATGCAGATAATCTTGGCGAAGGAATTATTTTAAGAAGTCATCATCCCAACGGAAGAGTAAGGGAAAAAGGATTTCAGCCCGATCAAACAGGAACACTCCTCTGGGCTGCTTGTGAATATCAAGAAAAGAGAGGTTCTTTCCCGCTCTTAAAAAAAGTAATAAAAAAAAGTACGAAGGGCCTTTTAAACACTTGGGAAAAAAATCACTTCTCAAGAGTGACAGAAGATCTCTGGGAGGAAAGAATTACTCATCCTAAATTTAATAATAATTTTACTTATACTTTAGCTGCTTGCTCAAAAGGACTTGAAAAAGCCGGACAGGTGCTTTCAGACAAAAAAGCACAAAAAGCATCAAAAGAAATGAAAAATCTTTTAAGCGAAGCTTATGATGATAAAAGAAAATATTTTTTAAGACGCTTTGGAGGTGAGGTCGAAGGAGATAAAAATGTAGATGCTTCACTTTTGGCGTTGGCTTGGCCTTTTGAAGTAATAGATCCGAAAGACAAAAGAATGATTAACACCATTGAGGCTATTGAAAAAAATATTGTTGATAAGAGAGGTGTCTATCGATATCAGTTTGATGAATATGAAGGTGAAACGGAGAGTGGCGATTTGCACTATAAGCAGGGAGCGGGAGCATGGCCTTTACTTACTTTTTGGATGAGTATTGTGCAAAATAAAGCAGGAAATAAAAAAAAGGCGGAAAAGTATTTTTGGAAAGTAATAGATAGGATGGGGGAAGACTTATTGATACCGGAACAACTTTTCCCAGAAGCTGATTCTCGAGTTGGAGTTAAGCCTCTTCTTTGGTCGCATATGATGTTTGTGCATGCTGCAGCAGAACTGGGTTATTTAAAAAAATAATAGCTATATTCAAAACTATGAAAAAAAAGATAAAAATTGCCGGGGCCGGAATTGCCGGACTTACCGCTGCAATTAATCTGGCCAAAGCCGGACACGAGGTAGAGGTTTTTGAAAGATCTCATGATGTTGGAACAAGATTCAATGGAGACTGCCAAGGGATTCAAAATTGGTTTTCAGATGAAGATATTTCGGATTTTCTAAAAAAAACCAATATAAAATTGGATTTTGAATATAAGGCGGCAGACGAAACTTATATTTGGGTTCCCGAAAAATTTAAAAAAAACTTTAAATTCTCACCACTGTATTATCTAATCAGAAGGGGAAACGAAAAAGGTTTTCTTGATTATTCTTTAAAGGAGCAAGCACTTTCTTTTGATAATATAAAAATATTTTTCAATCACTCCGTAAATCCAAAAGAAGTGGATATAGTGGCAACGGGTCCTGTACTTGACGATCCTCATACCGATGTTTTGGCTGCCGGAATAACTTTTGAAACCGAGGCAAAAGAACAAGCGGCAGTTGCCTTAAATGAAAAAATGGCAAAAGACGGCTATTCTTACTTTTTTATTTGGCAAAACAGAGGAACTATTGCAACATGTATTTTTAATGATTTTAAAAGATTAAATGATTATAAAAAAGAGACTGTTAAATTTTTTAAAGAAAAATATCAGCTTGATATGAAAAACATTAGAAACTTTTCTGGGATGGGAAATTTCTTTTTACCCAATACTCCAAAAGACAAAAAAATATATATTGGAGAAGCGGGAGGCTTTCAAGACTTTTTGTGGGGATTTGGAATACGGTATGCTATGGAGAGTGGATATTATGCAGCCTTAAGCATTACGGAGAACAGAGATTTTTATAAAATGGTAAATGAAGAAATATTTCCGAAAATGAAATGTTCCGTAGTTAATCGTTTTCTTTTTATGATGCTTAACGATAAAGGTTACGAGTTATTTATGAAATCTTTTGTAAGAGACGAAAATTTTTCCGAAAAAAAATTAATTGACCTTTACGAGCTTTCTTTTTTTAAATCTCTCTTACTTCCTTTGGCTAAATTTTATTACAGGAAAAACATTAGAGACCCCAGAAAATTAAAATAATTCTCTTAAAATATCAAGCTTAATAATTTTTCTTGTGTTTTTTCTCTTTATGATATACTAAATTAAGCACAGTCAAGATATTTTTGTTTTTATGTTTTGTGTAAAATATAAAACAAAGGTCGTTTGCAAATCTATAATTTAAAAATATGGAAAGAATAAATCCGGAAAAAATGATGCCGGGGCAAGAACCCGGAGAAAGTAGTAAAGAAGATTCAGAGGAAGAGGGAGGTACTAAAGAAGCAGAGGAAAATGTGAACACTGAAAAAACAGGGAGTGATAAGATGGCAGAAGAGTTACAGGAAAAGGCAGATAAAGAATGGGGAGAAAAGAGAGAGGCAGTGGGAGATAAAAAAATAGACAAAGATGCATATAAAAATGCAAGATTGCAGTGGGCTCAAAAAGTTGAGGCCGGTGAAAATGGTGATAAAGAGCTTGGAGTGATGGAAGACCTTTTAAAAAAATTAAAAGAATCAGGCTTAAGCTCTAGAGCGATAGAAAAAATTAATGAAGAAGTAGCTAAGGAGATTTCTCATAAAAATGAAAAAGAAAGAAGAGAGGCGGGTAGTCAAGAAATGGCGGACAGATTGCAAAGGATTACAGCAGAGGGGGGTGATAAAGAAACGGAAATGTCTGTTGCAGAGAAAGAGATAAAGGAAGAAAGTATAAAAGAACTGGAAAGCTGTATATTAGAAGAAGAAGGGAAAAAGGGTCTAGAGCCAGGAGAAATTAGAGATCTTGATGAGAAGACAGAAGCAAAGTGCAAAGAGACAGCAGAGCTTGTTATAGAGAAAGTTTTTAAATCGATTAAAGGGGGAGAAGATCTTGATATTGAAAGTGTTGCGTCAGAAGTAGCTGATATGAGAGTACCAAAAGAAAAAGCACCGGTTTATGTAAGAGCCGCTGAAATTATTATAAAAAATAAAATAGAAGGGGAGAAGTAAAAAGGATTTACCGGCTAAAAATTTACCAAAATTTTATTTTAAAAATATTGAACCCGGAGATTTTCCGGGTTTTTCTTTGCCCTGAATTTTGATAGAATTTGAATAATGAAAAATTATATATTAATAGCCATTATTTTCCTTTTGCTTGGAGGCGGGATTGTTTTTTATTTTTATCTTGAAGATGAAAATAAAAAATACACTCAAAAAGATTTCTTTTCCGAGAGTGAAAAAAAGAAGATAGAAGGAAAAGAATTTTTAAAAGAGACAGAAAGGCAAGAAGAAAAAGACAAGGAAAAGAAAAAAGAAGAGGAAAGCAAGATAGAAGCAGAAAATATATCATCAGAGGTAGCTATAGTAAGGGAAAGTTTACCAAATCAATCAATTAATTGCTCTTATAAAATAGAAGGCATTCCTTCCCCTAAAGGAGTTGCTTTTTCTCCCGATAATAGCGAAGTATGGGCAACTTCTCTTATGAACGAAAAGAGTGGACTTTTTGTTTATGATATTAAAACAGGGGACATTAAAGAAACCATTAAGTTACCAAACGGAGGAGGGGTGGAAATTATTTTCAGCAAAGACGGAAAAAGAGCTTTTGTTA
>PWJI01000016.1 GCA_003560095.1 Candidatus Nealsoniibacteriota bacterium | reverse complement strand
TTTTTTATTATTAATAATTATTTTTTTATCTCTTCTTGAGATTGCACCTTGGAGGCAAATATCTTCACAAAAAAAACAACTACTACACAAATCATCTCTATGAACTGGTTTTTTTATTTTCTGGTGTTAAAGAATAAATTTTCGTGCCCCGTGTATTGGGTTCCTAGTTACTAATATATTATGAGCCAATCATATGTCAGACATAAACCACTTTATTCTATAAGAATGAAAAGAGTCACCCTTATAAATACAATTCTCTTCTTCTACGGTAATGTTTTTTTCCTTAACAATATATCTGAATAATCCCTTGTAATATCCTTTTTGATACAAGCAGGTTAGAGGATGAATATCGTAATCTTTTACTTTCAATACAGCATATTTCTCGTTTTCGTTAAAATCTTTGACCTCCAGCTCTCCAAAGTCCAAATGCTTATTCCATAGATGAGGAGCTTTTTTCAAAAAAAATTCTACTGAGATAAGATATCTTAATAATATCTTTGTAACAATAAAAGAGTACCTTGTTATACCTTCTCCCATATTGACGAAATCTTCATCTTCCCACCTAAATTCTTTTTTTAATAAAAGAAGAATTACTCCACAATACCCATCTTTATACCAATCTAGCTTTTTTATCTCTAAAAAATTCAAAGGATAGCCATATTCTGCTAACAAATTTTCTATTTTCTTTATTGCTTTCTCGCCTTCTTTTTCTTTAATATAAAGAAAATGATTTCTCAAAACTTCTCCTTTAACATTTCCCTCTTTGCTCATCATTTCATCAGCTTCTCTTTTTATTTCATTATTCATGTTTTTAATTTTTATTTACTGGATTATATCACAAAACAAAAACCCAAGAAAATCATCCTGTTGCTATAAACTATAAGATATAAAGCATAAAGTATTTCAAAATTGTTAGTAGAAAAATATTAACTTTCACTTCTGTTTCTTAATAATTCTTTGATATAATCTTTGAATTTTATTTGTTCATTAATGTCATTATTTACTTCGATTGCGATAACATTGCTAAAAACAAATTCCGGAAGGTTTTTTATATAATCAAAATCTTTTTTATTCTCTATATAATGCAAGTCTGTCATTTCTTTAAAAGAGTAACCACTCAAGTGATTGCATTTAAACAGATTTTTATTTTCTCTCCTTTCGTAAACATAATTATAGTCAACAGTATTTCTGTCTTTTTGTTTTTGATAGTGTGCTAAATCAACACAGAAACCTCCTATTTTTTCAACTTTTACATTCTCAGCCACTATATCATCGGTACTCATTTCCAAAAAAAGATGTTCCCAAAAATTCTTCCATCTGGAAAGAACACTAAAATCACTTTCGTGAATAGTAAAATATCTGGTTTTATATCTCTTGAAAAGAAAACCTAGCTCATCTTTGTTAAAACTTTCTCCTATATGAACAAGTGGTATTTCTTTTATGTCCGTTTCTGCTATCCCTTTATATACATTCTCTCTTTCCTCGGGCAAAAGGTATTGCGCGAAAAGTGAAACATCTTCAATTCTTTTTTCTTTGATTTCTTCTAGCTTTTCTTTGCACTCTTTTTCGTTCTCTCCTGTAATTGATAATAAAATATTTTTTTCTTCCATTGTCTAATTCTATCAAAAACTACCTTAATTAAAAGGTAATTTTATTGATTTCATTATCATCAACAGAGAAAAATTGGAGAAGACCTGCCCTGAATTTGCCAAAAGGACCACCTCATTATGTTTTTCTACTATCGAGACTCAGACCTTATTGATGCGCTAATAATCATTCTTTTTCTTTTTTCTCTCCATAAATAACCCATGATAAGTCAGAAAACCTCTTCTCTTTCACTATAAATCCTAAATTTCTGAGCTTATCTGACTCTTCATCTATAAACCAAAGGAATTCTGCTTGAAAATCTTCTGCAAGATTAGGATATTTTTTTATCATTTCTTTTTTGTATCTCCTGTCTTTAAACATTAGATCTGCAAAAATAATTTTTCCTTTATCTTTCAAAATATCATATGCTGCTTGAAATAACTTATGCTTTTCTTTTTGAGTAAGATGATGGATAGCATACATTGAAACAATTACATCGATATCTTTTTTTTCATAGGAGTGAAGGAAAGACAACAAATCATCTTTTACAAAAATTATTTTTTTATCTTTTATTTTTTTCTTAGCAACTCTTATCATCTCTGAAGAAACATCTACACAAATTATTTTTTTTAAAGTATTAGGAATCACCTTTGTTGTGTTGCCTGTTCCACAACCAAGTTCAATAGCTATTCCTGATTTGGGCATAGCACTTTTAATCCATAAAAGAATGTTTTGATACCCTTCTCTTATAGGATTTTCTTCATCCCTTACTTCGTCATCATAGTTATCGGCCTGCAAATCGTGATTAAATTTTTCTGCAAATTTACTTTTCATTTTTTTCATTCTACCACAAAACAAAAACCTCGAGAAATCACCTCTTAAAGGATATTGCAAAACACTAAAAGAGCGTTGCTTACCCGGTTAAGCAACGCCCTCACTCCTACTTAAATCCCGAAAAAAGAAAAACCGTCTTTAGTGAGGTGATTCAATGGGATAAGCGCTGCTTCACTTATTCTGTGGGGGGTGCCATACGACATCCCCCTGCGGGGGATACAATGCTACACCTCCCTGCGTCAAATTCTTTACCTCCTTCACCCGGAGAGCAAAGGAAGGCGCAGAATTGTGCCTTGTTTCCCTTATTGGACGTATTCAGAACTATTGATTGTAAAAAGGTAAAAAAAGAAATAGAGCCTTTTGGAGATTTATTAGTAAAATAAAAAAGCGGCATCAATAAGTCGATGCCGCCTAGACCAGGGATTTATGAAATTATTTTAGCTTACTAATAATGATAATCAATTTAATCCCCTCCTTTATCTTTTAAAAAGATTATAAATGACCGCCCCCAAATTCTCTCTTTCTCCTTTCCTCTCTTGTTTTTGAGGAAAAACCCTCAATAACATCTTTCCAGGACTTTTGAGAGCCCTTACTTCCGGAAATTTCGGCGAGAATTATATCCATTGCCTCTCTTCGTGAAAAGCCTGCCTCTTTAAGTGTTTTCATTTTGATAGCATGTATTTTTGCATCAGCACCCATGTTCTTTTCCATCTGAGGAATAATACTTTCTTTTGTCGTCGCTGCAGTTTCGTGAAAATAGCCAGCAAAGTTTGCCCCTGGAATAATCAAACAGTCAATAATTGGCTTTAAGCTATCTCCATAGTTTTCAAGAAGCTCCGGTATTACTAGCGTAAACTGAGGACCCACTTCTTCGATTATTTCTGCTACTTCGTTTAAAGTTTTTACAGCCTGATCATAATCTTGAAGATTCCAGCAATGGATAGCAAACTCTACCTTTTCTGATACTTTTTCAGTAAACTTTTGCAATTGCACATTATCCAAACTCACTTTTTCTTTTGTCATTCTTATTTTCCTCCTTTTGTTTAGTGTTCAAAGAGAAGTGCCTAGCAAGCATTTCTTCCCTTCAATACCTATATTATACAATACAATAGGCAAAAAGCAAGCCTTTTTAGACAAGCCCATTTACTGCAAAATAATCGAGACCTACTCTGTATCGCATAGTATTAAGGCACAGTCCTGCATCGAATATAATACCAGGATTCAAACTTATTTAAAAAAAAGAGCAGATTGTTTTTCTGCTCTTAAAATATATTTGATATACTTTTTTTATTAACTGCAAAATTCGTCTCGCAGCTCCATCCAGAGTTTTCCTAGATGGTTTTCTCCGTCTTTATTGGGTCCCCATCCCCAAAATGAATCACGCCAAGAATCCTCTATAAGCTCTCTATCTCCTGATTCTAGAAGTTTCTTTTTGACGTAAGGGTGTTGTTCTACTTTTGCACGCAAGATTTCTTTCATTATGCTTGGCTTAATTTTGTCCCAGTCACTCCTGTATTTGTCTTTATTCATATGAGATAATTTAAGTGCATCATGAGCTGAACGAGCGCTCCGTATTTGCTCTTTCAAATTCTCATCTTCGAACTTTTCCGCATGATAAGCGTGCTCCGAGGTCATGTATAATTTTCCTTTCCAATCAACCATGAAGGAAGAAAAATTAGAAAACACATAAAATTCGTTTTCGTAAAAAAAGATTTGCTTATC
>PWJI01000038.1 GCA_003560095.1 Candidatus Nealsoniibacteriota bacterium | reverse complement strand
GACGGACCTTTTAAAGATTTTGATGGAAAAGTTTCTGAAGTTGACAAAGAAAAAGGAAAGGTTAAAGTTTTGGTTAATATTTTTGGAAGAGATACTTCCGTAGAACTTGATTCATTACAAATAAAGAAAATTTAAAGAACTATGGCAAAAAAATTAAAAGCAGTTGTAAAATTGCAGATTAAGGGAGGTAAAGCAACTCCTGCCCCTCCAATTGGTCCGGCTTTAGCACAATACGGAATAAATATGGGTCAATTTTGCACTGATTTCAACAACAAAACACAAGACAAAGAAGGAGAAACAGTTCCCGTTGAGATATTTGTTTACGAAGGGGGAGATTACGACTTTACACTAAAAGAAGCTCCCGCAGCGGAAATGATTCTCAGGGCAATCGGAATAGAAAAGGGCTCGGGAAGCCCAAAAAAGAAAAAAGTGGGCGAAATAACAAAAGATCAGCTTCGTGAAGTTGCACAAAAGAAAATGAATGATTTAAACACCGATGACATAGATGCTGCAATGCGCATTATCGAAGGAACGGCAAAAAATATGGGAGTTAATGTTAAAGAATAAAATGGAAAGAATTTCCATAGATGAATATTTTTTAAAAATTGCTGCCGTAGTGGCGGAAAGATCAACTTGCAGAAGAAGAAAAGTTGGTGCGGTTGCCGTTCGTGATAAGCAAATACTTTCTACCGGATATAACGGTGCTCCGGCAAAAACAAAAGATTGTTTGGAGCTTGGGTGTCTTAGAGACGAAAACAATATTCCATCGGGAAAGATGCACGAAATATGTCGTGCAATTCATGCCGAACAAAATTCGATTATTCAAGGATGCCTGCATGGCGTATCTTTAGAAGGAGCAACTGTTTATTGTACTCATACTCCTTGCATATTGTGTGCCAAAATGCTCATTAACGCAAAAATAAAACGCTATGTTAGCTTTAAAGAATATTCCGAAGATGCTTTTGTTGACCTCTTTAAAGAAGCTGGAATAAAGTTTGACGTTTTAAAAAAACCGGGTTCAAAAATAAATTTTTTAGAATAAATGAAAAAAAGAATTATCGGTCTTTTAGGAGAGACCGGTTCCGGAAAAGATACTTTTTCTAATATTATAAAAAATGAAGTTCCTTCTGTCTTGCTTCTTCGTTTTTCAAAGCCCCTTTCAGACGCTTTAGGGGTTTTTTTTGATGAAATAAAGAAAGAAGATCAACAGTGGCTTGCAAATAATCTAAGAGATCGTTTCGGGGAGGATATTTTAATGAAAGGAATCGCAAAAAAAATGAAAGAATCAAGCAGTGAAAAGATTATACTTAACGGAATAAGGGTGAGAGAAGAATTTAATTTTATTAAAGACAAAGGAGGCACTATTATTTATATTAACGCTGACCCTAAGATTAGATGGGAAAGAGTAAGAGAGAGGGGGGAGAAAAAAGATGATAATGTGTATTACGAGAAATTTTTGGAAATTGACAAAGGTAGGCCGGAGGTTCAAGTAAGAGAATTAGGGGAGCAGGCGGATATTGTAATAGACAACAATAAAGAATTAAAAGATTTAAAGAAAAAAGCAATAGAAATAATTAATTCTCTATAAAATGAAAAAAGGAAAATTTATCGTTTTTGAAGGACTTGATGGATCTGGGCAATCCACTCAAGCACAAGCTCTCTTTTCTTACCTTAAGAAAGAAAAAGTAAAGGTTCATCTTACTAAAGAGCCAACAAATAGCATAATAGGAGGCCTTATTAGAGGTCAGCTTCAAGGTGATTGGAAAAGTAGTCCTGAGTGCTTTCAGCTTCTTTGTGCTGCCGACAGAGCGCATCACTTACAGAAAGTAATCATTCCTTATGTGGAAAAAGGAATAACAGTTATTTCCGACCGTTATTTCTTTTCTTCAATTGCTTTTGGCTCTTTAGGAATTAATGATGAAAAATGGCTTGAAGATATAAATAGAAGGTTTCTTTTGCCTGATATTGTTTTTTACTTAGATGTTTCTCCTAAAACTTGCATTAAAAGAATTAGTGACAACAGAATTAGTTTTGAATTATTTGAAAAAGAAAGCAAGCTAGAGGTTATTGAAAAAACTTATAAAAAAATACTCAAAAAATATAAATTTTTTGAAAAGATAGATGGAGAGAGAAAAATAGAAGAGATATCAGAAGAAATAATTAAAAAAACATTAAAGTTAAAATAAATATGAAAAAATATCTTGATATTTTAGAAAAAGTTTACAAAGAAGGAGACGAAAGAGATGACAGAACCGGAGTAGGGACGAGAGCATATTTTGGTATTCAAACAAGGTATGATATGGAAGATGGCTTTCCTGCAGTAACTACAAAAAAATTGTTTTTCGATGTAGTTAAGGCAGAGCTTCTTTGGTTTATTAAAGGAAGCAGAGACATAAAAGAGCTTCACAAAATGAAGTGTCACATATGGGATGGTAACGCCAATGCAGACTACTGGAAAGAAAAAGCGGAGTTTGAGGGTGATGTCGGAAGGATTTATGGTGTTCAGTGGAGAGACTGGAGAACGCCCGAGGGTGAAAGCGTTGATCAGCTTCAAAAGGTAATTGAAGGAATAAAAAAAGACCCTTACGGTAGAAGACATATAGTTACTGCATGGAATCCCGGAGAACTTAATAAGATGGCACTTCCTCCTTGTCATGTCTTTTTTCAATTTTTTGTCGCTAAAGAAAAGCTTTCTTTGCAAATGTATCAAAGAAGTTGCGATATGTTTTTAGGTGTGCCATTTAACATTGCATCTTATTCGCTTTTTTTACACATGGTAGCTCAAGTTACAGGTTATTTGCCGGGAGAATTTATACATGTATTGGGAGATGCTCATGTTTATAAAAACCACTATTCTCAGGTTGAAGAGCAGTTAAAAAGAGAGCCTTACCCTCTTTCTGCCTTAAAGCTCAACAAAGAAATTAAAAATATAGATGACTTTAAGATGGAAGATATTTCTTTGGATGATTATCAGTGTCATCCTCCTATCAAAGCAAAAATGGCGGTATGATATCAATTATTGTTGCTATAGATAAAAAAGGACTAATAGGAAGCGGAGACTTTTTGCCTTGGGATTTTAAAGAAGATCTTTTGTACTTTAAAGAAAAGACAATGGGAAAGTTTGTTTTAATGGGCAAAAGAACGTATAAGGGAATTAAAAGTAGTCTCCCTGGAAGAAAGATTATAGTTTTGTCAAAAAACGAAAATTTTAATAAAAAAGATGTTTTTACCGCAAAATCAATAGAAGAAGCTATTTTTATTTCCAAAGGAGAGCTTATGGTGGCGGGAGGAAGATCGGTTTATGAGCAGTTTTTGAAGATAGCAGATAGAATTTATCTTACAGAAATTAAAAAAGAGTTTGAGGGAGATGTTTATTTTCCGGAGATTAACAAAGAAGAATGGAGGTTAGTTGAGGAAAAAAAAGGGAAAAATAATCTACTTACATTTAAGGTGCTAGATAGAGTAAGATAATTGAATAGTTGCATTATGTGTGTTACTATAAGAGGCGTTATTAGAAGTTTATAATTTAAACAAAATATGAGTATTGCAAAAACAATAGACCATACAAATATAAATAAAGACGCAACGCAGGAAGATATTAAAAAACTTTGTCATGAGGCAAGAGAATATGGTTTTCATGGGGTTTGCGTTAACCCTGAGTGGGTTAGTCTTTGCTCTAAGGAATTAGAGGGAAGTGAAGTAAAGGTAGTTGTCTTGATAGATCCTCCTATGGGATTATCTTCTCATGAAGAAAGAATGAGAGTTTCTCAAAAAGCAAAAGAAGATGGGGCTCATGAGCTTGATATAGTGATGAATATCATAGACCTTAAATACGAGCGTTACGATAAGGTCTTAGAGGATTTAACGGAAATTTGCTCTCTTTTAGATACAAAAGTAATAATAGGCTCGGGATTTCTTACCGATGACGAAATCAAAAAGGCATCGGAATTAACAAAAAAAGCAGGAGCTGTATGCGTAAAAACAGCTACATTTAAAGACCCGCTTGAAGAAAGAGAGGTTGAAGAAAAGGGATATCATTTGGAGATAATGAAGAAAAATGCACCCGGGCTCTTAATCAAAGCTTCGGGAAATATTAGAAATTATACTCAGGCAAAATATATGGTTGACTCGGGGGCCGATATTATTGGAACAAGTTCTGGAGTAAAGATAGTCGAAGAAGAAAAAAGCAATACCTAATATACGAAAAATTAAACCATTTGAATTATGTATAAGGCTGTTATCGGATTGGAAATACATGCACAATTGAAAACAAAATCAAAGATGTTTTGTGCGTGTGTTAATAATCCTGAAGTAAAGGAACCCAACATATATGTTTGTCCGGTGTGCTTGGGTCATCCGGGAACGCTTCCCGTAATTAACGAATCTGCCGTAAAAAAAGTTCTGGAAGCCGGAAAAGCTCTTAATTGTGAACTAAGAGATGTTTCTCGTTTTGATAGAAAAAATTATTTTTACCCCGATCTTCCAAAGGGATATCAGATATCGCAAGACAGAAGGCCTCTTTGTTTTGGCGGACATTTGGAGATTGACGGGAAAAGAATACGTATAAACAGAATACATTTAGAGGAGGACACGGGAAGACTTGTGCACGACGATAAAAAAGATTGCTCTCTTGTTGATTTTAATCGAGCGGGAGTTCCTTTAATGGAGCTTGTTACCGAAGCTGATATCAGATCTGCAAGCGAAGCCTGTAAATTTGCCGAAGAATTACGACTTGTTTTAAGATATCTTGATATTTCACAGGCAAACATGAATCAAGGACAAATGAGAGTTGAAGTAAATGTTTCTGTTTCTCATATGGAGGGCAGGAAAGGAACAAAGGTAGAAGTTAAAAATCTAAACTCATTTCGTGCTGTCTTTAATGCCACTGAATACGAGATAAAAAGACAAAGCTCTCTTCTTGAAAAAGGAGAAAGAGTAATTCAAGAAACAAGGGGGTGGGATGAGACAAAAGAAAGAACTTTTAGTCAAAGAAAAAAGGAAGAAGCTCACGATTATCGATATTTCCCCGAGCCCGATCTTCCACCACTTTACTTAGATGAAAAGCCATTTAACAAAAGCAAGCTGACGGTATCTATTGAGCTTCCTCAGAAAAAAAGAGAGAGACTTAAAGAGGAGTATGGAATAAAAAACACAAAAGAGATGGAGGTTTTTATAAATAACATTGAAATAGCAGATTATTTCGAGGAATCTGTTAATAAGACTATTGGTGAAATAAAAAAAGACGAGTGGAGAGAAGATATAAGAAAAGAAGAAAGAGAGAGGGTTGTTCATATTGTAAAGAGTTATCTTTTATCTGACTTACTGGGAATACTTGAAGGAAGGTCAATAAAGGAAAGCTTAATTGATACCAATAATTTTTCAAAATTTGCCTTTCTCATATACAAAAAAGAGATTTCCAGCAAAATAGCAAAAACCGTTCTTGGAGAGATGTTTAATGAAGGGAAAAGCCCTAAAGAGATAATAAAAGAAAAAGAGCTTTCTCAGGTAAGTGACAAGGGTGAGATTGAGCGAATTGTTTTGGATGTAATAAGAGAAAATCCTAAGGCAGTAGAAGATTATAAGCAAGGAAAAGAAAGTGCTATCAAGTTTTTGTTTGGAAAAGTGATGGCAAAAACAAGAGGAAGAGCAAATCCTCAAGAAACGGAGAAAATTCTTGAAAAAAATCTTTAATTTTTACTTGGAAAGAAACTTTTTTAAGAGGCTGGAGGCCTCTTTTTCGTTTTTTATCCAGTTTATTCTCTTGTCTTGTTTCCACCAGCGCATTTGCCTTTTGCTAAAATTTTTTATGTCCGTAGAGAGTCTTTCTATTGCTTCTTTGTAACTTATTTTATTTTGCAAATAAAGAGCAATCCACTTATATTCGAGTCCGAATTCTTCCAATCTTTTAAAAGAAACACCGGAATCTCTTAATTTTTTAACCTCCTCAATCATTCCAATTTTTAACCTTTCTTGAAGCCTTTTGTCTATTTTTTTATTTAAATCTTCTTGTTTTATTTTTATTCCCAAAAAAAGAGGGGAGTAGGGAGAATTTTTTTTAACTTTGGGTACGGGTTTTTTTGTTTTTGTTACTATTTCTATTGCTCTAACCAATCTTCTTTTATTCTCTTTTTCAATATTTTTTGCCCTTTTAGGGTCGAGTTTTTTTAGTTTTTCATATAAATTTTTTGCATTTTCTTTTTCCAAGCTCTTTCTAAGCTTCCAATCGGGAGCAACTTCAGGAAGAATTACTCCGTCAACAAGCGCGGTAATATAAAACCCCGTTCCTCCACAAATAATTGGCAGTTTTTCTTTTTTTAGTATTTTTTCAATTTTTTTTTGAGAGATTTCTTTATACTTGGCAACGCTAAATTTTCTCTTGGGGCTTGCAATATCAAGTAAGTAATGAGGAATTCCTTGCATTTCTTCGGGCGTAATTTTGCCGGTCCCTATATCCATTTTTTTATAGACCTGCCTGGAATCGGCGGAAATTACCTCCCCATCAAATTTTTTGGAGAGATTGACCGCCAAATCACTTTTTCCCGATGCCGTTGGGCCCAAAATAGCAACTACTTTGGGCTTATTTTTCCTTTTAATCCCCATGGAGAGTAGTTGATTATTTTTACTTTGACAAAATTACCGACCAGCTCATCTTGACTTTCAATGAGAACGGTTTTGTAGCACTGTGTTTTGCCCAAAAACGAATTTTCTTTTATTTTTTTTAAAACCAAAACCTTAACATTCTTTCCCTTGTAAGTCTTGTTTTTCTTTAAATTATTTTCTTTAAGAATTTCTGTTATTATTTTCTCTCTCCTCTTTTTTTCTTCCTGTGAAACATCATTTTTCATCTTAAAAGCCTCTGTTTGAGGGCGAGGAGAGTATCTTCCGATATAAATCATATCAAAGTTTATCTCATTAATGAGCTTTACCGTATTATGGAAATTTTTTTCTTTTTCTCCCGGAAAGCCAACTATTATGTCTGTTGAAAGAGTGATGTTTGGAATATTTTTTTTGACATCATAGATAATTTTCTTGTATTGGTCTATGGTGTAGGGACGGTTCATTTTTTTTAGTATTTCGTCATCTCCCGATTGAACAGGAAGATTGAGATAATTGGTCACTTTTTTACAAGACTTTATTGTGTCTATAAGGTCACTTGAAAAATCTTTTGGATGAGAGCTTGTAAATCTTATCCAAAAATCTCCCTTTATTTTGTTTATTTCATAAAGAAGATTTGAGAAACTTGTTCCTCCCGAGTAAGAGTTTACATTTTGACCCAAAAGCCAAATCTCTTTACATCCTTTTTCTATGGCTTTTTTTGCTTCTTCTATGATTTCTTCTTTGGGTCTTGAAAATTCTCTTCCCTTGGTATAAGGAACAACGCAATAAGAGCAAAAATTATTGCAACCGGTCATAATAGAGATGTTTGCTGTGGGAGGATTTCTTTTTGGCTCTATTTGAAAATAATTTTCCTCTTTTTTCTTTAAAAAGGGGAGAGGGTTAGAAAATATTTCTTTCGTTGACAAAACATAATCAGCTATTTCTTGCATTTCTTTTTTGTCTTCTTTAAGTAAGCAACCGGTTATTATTAGCTTTTTGTTCTCGCTTTTTATTTTTTTTGCTTTTTCTCTTATTCTGTCTATTGCTGATTGCCTTATACTGCAAGAGTTTATGATAAAAAGCTCTGCATTTTCCGGCAAAGAAGACTCTAGGCCGTTTTCATCAAAAAAGGTGGAAATTCTTTCGCTATCGTTTTTATTCATTTGGCAACCGTAAGTAATAACACAATATCTCATAAAGCAAATATTTTAAATTTGTACTAATTAAAACTTTGGGCAAAACAAGAGAGAAGAGTTTTGCGTATTAATATATTTCTTCTTTTTTTTCTTTTAGGTAGCTTCTCCACTGGTCTAAGAATTCTACAAAAAGCTTAAAGGGCATGTCAAGAAAGGCACTAAAAACAACAGAGAGCATATTATATTTCTCCCATCGAAGCGTAAGCCATTTTCCAAGCCTTATAACGGGAAGAGCAAAAATATCCACAATAAGACTTGAAAAACCTTCTTTTACCTCAATCATATGAAGTTCTTTTGATCTTTCTCTTATTTTTACTCCTGCAAAAGCAATAAGAGAAAGAAAGATAATGAAAATAAAGTAAGAAAGTAAGGGGAAGTTAATCATACTTAAGAGCCAAACAATTATTCCCACTGACGCAAGAAAACTGATAGCGTAAAAAAGGCTTACAACAAAATAGAGAACAGACTTTTTTTCTTTTGGTTTCTTGATAGTGTGCACTTCCTCGTTTTCTTTTTTATAAAGAACTCTCATTGTTTCCAAGGCAACTCTTCTTCTGTTTTTATTTGGAGGAGGGGAGACTGTTACAATAAGAAAGGCCATTAAAAGAGTTGGGACTAAAACATCAACAGCAATAACAAAATAAGTAAATTCTCCTATATCTATATACCTTGAGAGCGGTATTTCCACTGCCAGCAATGCGGCAACATTAGTTACAAATATTGATATAGTGCTGTAAGTTGCTCCACGGTAAAGCCTTCCTTTCATTTTTTCAACTCTCTTCTCGTAATGCTTAATTATTTTTTCCTCTACTTTTTCGGGATTTAAGAGAAGTTCTTTTGCGTTTTTGTGGTTTTCTTCTAAAATATCGCCGATAATTAAGTAGGGCGTGTTGTACACTTTGCAAAATTGATAAAATTTCTTTAAAAGAGGGTGGTTTAACAATCTATCCATTTCTTCTTTTTCTTTGAGTAGGTTTTGGGCAAAATATTCCAGTTCTTCTTTGGAGGGGTTTTTCCAATTCTTATATTTCAAGCTTAAGGTGTGATAGGTGATAATAGGAGTGTCAAGATTAAAAAGAGCTTGTTGGAGTGCAATAAAGAGAAGTATGTTTTTTTCCGACTCCTCTATTCCTTTTTCAACCGCAACAGTTTTCTTTATTGAATTAAAGGCGTAAAAAAGAATTATTTTTTCTTTTTTTGATCCGGAGAGAAGGTCTTCTATTTCACAAGCCGCTATTGAAGATATCCAGTTTCCAAAAGATACTGAAAGACCTTTTTCTGAGTTGTAGAGGTAGTTGATAATATAGACATACTTGTCGAGAACATTTTGTACTTCTTTTATCTTTGATTCTCTTATTCTATTTC
Source organism: Candidatus Nealsoniibacteriota bacterium (assembly GCA_003560095.1). GTDB lineage: Bacteria > Patescibacteriota > Minisyncoccia > Minisyncoccales > PWPS01 > PWHW01. The sequence goes on along the minus strand of PWJI01000038.1, from coordinate 7,119 downwards.
CCTGAAAGTGCCCTGAACGAATAAGGTCAATCACAAAAGGTTCTGCCGGAATTGAGGAAATATCTGCCTCAAGAGCGGTTTTTGAAAATACTTTTCTCTTCAGTATTCTTTCAATAACATTTCTCTTTAAAAGGTGTTCTCCTTTCCAGTCGATAACTCCTCTTATTTTTTCATAAAACCTTGCAACACGCAAAGTTATTTCATCTACCTCAATAATCGGATCGTCTTTTCTTTCAATGTTTTCTTTCTTGCTACGGCTAAAATCCTTAATGAGTTTTTGTGTTAAAGGGGATAGTTCTGGCATATTGCAAATCTCTAAATTCTAAAATTAAATAAGTTTTTACTTGATTTTTTCAATCTTTACCTCCTTTTTTATTTTTTCCATAAAATCCTCTAGCTGCATTACTCCTTTATCTTCTCCTCTATGCCTTACGCTTACACAGTTTTTCTCTTTTTCTTTCTCTCCTATTATCAGAAGATAGGGTATTTTTTTTACTTCACCTTTTTTTATTGACTTTGATAGGGTTTCTCCATCGTCTTTAATAGACACCCTCATATCTTCTTCTTTTATTGTTTCGTATACTTTTTTAGCGTATTCTGTGCTTTTTTCGGAAACCGGAATAATTAGAATTTGCTCGGGGGATAGCCAAAGAGGGAAGTTTCCTTTTGTGTGCTCAATATAGACGCCCAAAAATCTCTCTATTGACCCTAATATCGCTCGGTGAATCATGAAAGGAGTTTCCTGATTTCCTTCTTTGTTTGTGTAGGTCATTTCAAATCTTGAGGTGAGGTTAAAATCAACCTGAATTGTTGAAAGTTGCCATCTTCTGTTCATTGCATCGGATACATCAATATCTATTTTTGGAGCATAAAAAGAAGCACCACCTTCATCCAGTTCGTAACCGGAGGAACCAAAGGCCAAAAGAGCTTCTTTTAAGGAGTTTTCCGCCTCTTGCCACTCTTTATCTTTTCCGAAATATTCATCTTTTCTCTCAGGGTCTCTTACAGAGAGCTTGAATATCAAGTTCTCCATTCCCAGAGTTTTATAAATATAACGAATCATTTTAAGAGATGAGAGAATTTCATCTTTTAATTGATCTTTAGTGCAAATAATATGGGCATCGTCTTGCGTGAAACCTCTGGGTCTTGTTAGTCCGTGAAGTTCTCCTGATTTTTCGTAGCGATAAACGGTTCCCATTTCTGACCATCTTAGAGGCAATTCGCGATAACTTCTTTTTTCCGACTTATACATTTTTACATGAAAAGGGCAGTTCATTGGCTTTAGGCGGTAGTTTTTTTCGTCAACAGAAAGAGGGCCGTACATATCTTCTTTGTAATATTTAAGATGTCCCGATCTTTCCCATAAATCTTCTCTTGCAATATGAGGGGTTGAGACGGTTTCGTATCCGCTCTGAAGGTAGGTTTTCATTGTAAAGTCCATCAAAAGATATCTGAGCATTCCTCCTTTTGGTAAGTAAAGAGGCAACCCTTGCCCGACTTCTTCATCAAACATAAAAAGCTCTAATTTTTTACCTATTTTCCGATGATCTCTCTTTTCGGCTTCTTTTCTTTTATTTAAAAAATCTTCCAAGTCTTCTTTGTTTTCAAAGGCGGCGGCATATACTCTTTGAAGCATGGGGTTTTTTTCTGATCCTTTAAAATAAGCTCCGGCAACACTTAAAAGAGAAAAGCTTTCGGGGTTTATTTCTTTTGAGTTTTTTACGTGTGGTCCTTCACAAATATCTATAAAACCGTTACTTTCGTACAAAGAAACATTATCTTCTTCTATGTCATCAATAATTTCCAGTTTATAAGGCTCGTTTTTGAATATTTCCCTTGCCTGCTTTTTGCTCTTTGTTTTTTTGTCAAAAGAAATTTCTTTTTTTATGATTTCTTTCATTTTTTTCTCGATTTTGGGGAAATCGTCTTCGTTGATGTTTGTGTTGTCGAAATCATAATAAAAGCCACTTTCTATAGCGGGACCCATGCCTATTTTTGCCTCAGGATATATATCTTTTATGGCATGTGCCATAATGTGTGACAGGGAGTGTCTGATTTTTTCCAAATTTTCATTTTTCATAGTCTTTACATTATTATTTTTTTATTGCATCACTAATTGTAATAGTTTTTCTTATTAAATTCAAACACTAATGCTTTTTATTCTTTTTTATTTTTGCTATATTAAAAAAGATGAACAGCAAAGAAGAAAGCCTAAAAGAGATTGCAGACAAATTAATGTCCCAAGAAGGGAATGTTAAAGGGGAGGTTTTTCGTACTCATGCTAATTTTATCAAACACAAAGAAGGGGAAGATGCGCTAAAGAAAGTGGAAGAGAAAATGAAAGAACTGGGATACCCTCTAGAATTTAAGAAAGTGAAAACCGGTGATTGGCATAAAGAGTCTTTGAGTGCTTTAGTTATTGTTGTTTGTAAAAATATTTTCAATTGGGAAAGAAAAGATGTTTTTGAAATGGGAAATATGGCCCCAAAGCATTCTTTTATAATTCGTATGTTTGTAAAGCATTTTATATCTCTTAAAGATGTATTTGAAAAAGCAGGACAATATTGGGATAGGCACTATGATTTCGGTTCCATGGAAAAGGGATATTTTAATGAAAAAGAAAAGCGTCTTGTTTTAAAAATTAAAGGATATATTGCCCACGAACTTGTGACAGGACCTTATTTTAGAGGTTATATTACCAGAATTGCTCAATTTTCTCTTAAAAGTCAAAAAATAGAAACGGAGCAAACAAAAAGTGTCCACCATGGGGATCCTTATAATGAGTATGTAATAAGATGGACTTAAGGATTATTAGCTACTTATCTCCTCTGCTTTTTCGCAGATTATTTTAGGAACGTCATCGCGGTGACTTATTTTTCCCATAACAAAGAGCGCCTTTCCTTCTTCAAAGCGAGAACCGTTTTCCTTTAGTGCCTTGGGAAAAACTATGACTTCTATTGTGTCGGTTAAATCTTCTGCCTGAATAAAGTACATCGGATCACCTGATTTGGTGATTATTTTTTTAATTCCGGAAATAATTACACCCACCCGAACACTTGTTTCCGACATTTGTCTTTTTGCTTTTTTTATTGTAATTCCTCCACTCTCCAGAGCTTCTTTAAGATGATCAAGTGGGTGACCGGTGATAAATAGACCTAAAAGCTTTTTCTCCCATTCCAGCTTTTCTTTTTTGCTTATTGGAGAAGATTTTTCAAGTTTTAGCTCGCTTTGGGTTTCTCCTGAATCAAAGAGACCGGCTTGTCCGTTGCTTTTGTTTTTTCTTTTCTCTCTACTATACTCAAGTATTCGGTCAAGATTATAAATAAGCTCTCCTCTTTCTTTGAAGCAATCAAACGCTCCCGAAAGGATAAGGCTTTCCATTGATTTTTTGTTGAGACTTTGAGAATCTACTCTGGTAAGAAAATCATCCAATGAAGAAAAGTGTCCATTCTCTTTTCTTTCTTTAACTATCTCTTCTACAATTTTTATGCCAACATTTTTAATTGCCGAAAGGCCAAAGCGAATTTGTGGTTTATTGGGAACAACTCCAAACCCAATAAAACTTTCGTTAATATCGGGAGGAAGAACCTCGATATTCATTTTTCTGCAATCGTTAATCAAAAATCCAATTCTCTCGATATCGTTTTGATCGGCAGTTAAAAGGGAGGACATAAATTCCTTTGTGTGATGAGCCTTAAGATAGGCGGTTTGATAAGCAACTTGCGCGTAAGCAGCTGCATGGCTTTTATTGAAAGAGTATTGGGCAAAGGGCTCAATCCAGCTCCATAGTTTTTCACCAATTTTTTTATCAATCCCGTTTTTTTCGATACCACCTATGAATTTTTCCTTTTGTCCTCTTAGAAGTTTTTCAATTTTTTTACCAATTGCCTTTCTTAATACATCTGCTTCTTCAAGAGTGTATCCGGCCATTTCCTGAGCTATTCTCATAACCTGCTCCTGATAAACGCAAACACCGTAAGTTGGTTTTAAAATAGACTCTAGCATGGGGTGCATATAGGTAATTTCCTTTTGTCCGTTTTTTCGTTCAATGTAATCGGGTATAAATTTCATTGGTCCGGGGCGATATAAAGAAACCATAGCAATAACTTCTTCAATATCCGTGGGCTTTAATTGTTTTAAGTATCTTTGCATTCCTCCCGACTCTAATTGAAAGACGCCCACTGTTTTGCCTTCTTGAAGAAGATTAAAGGTTTCTTTGTCGGTAAGAGGAATATTTTCAATATCTATATTTTTTTTGTGTATCGCGTATATTTTTTTTAACGTATCTTCAATAATGGTGAGATTTTTTAGACCCAAGAGGTCCATTTTCAAAAGGCCCAAATCCTCTATGTAATCCATTGCATACTGAGTAACGGTGCCTTCTTGTGATTGTGTGGGGTGTTGAAGGGGGACAATTTCTTCAAGGGGCCTATCGGAAATTACTGCTCCGCAGGCGTGTGTTGATGCGTGTCTTACAACCCCTTCTAACTTTTGTGCATGAGTGATAAGTTTTCTTGCGCTTTCGTCGGTGTCGTAAATTTGCCTAAATTCGGCTACACTTTCTCTTGTTTCTTTTAGATTTGATCCAAAAGGAACCATTTTAGCCACTTTATCGCAATAAGAATAAGAGTATCCCAACACTCTGCCAACATCTCTAATTGCCGCTCTGGCAGCCATTGTACCGAAAGTAATAATTTGGGCAACTTTGTCTTTTCCGTACTTTTCTGCAATATAAGCAATTACTTCATCTCTTCTTCGGTCTGCAAAATCAAGATCAATATCGGGAAGAGAAACTTTCGCTCTTCCGGGGTTAAGAAAGCGTTCAAAAATAAGGTCGTAATGAAGAGGGTCAATATTTGTTATATTAAGGAGGTAAGCAATAATAGACCCTCCCGCGCTTCCTCTTCCCGGTCCTACCACAATTTTATTTTCTTTTGCCCAACTTACGAAATCTTGAACAATTAGAAAGTACGAAGAAAGCTTTGCTCCCGTAATAACTTCCATTTCCATTTTGAGTCTTTCTTTTGCCTCTTTTCTTTTTTCTTGGGGATATCTTTCTTCTATTCCTTTCAGGCAAAGTTCTTCGAGCTCTTGATCGGTTGTTTTCCCTTCTTCAAGAGGAAAGTGGGGGAGTATTGTTTTTCCCAAAGAAAGCTCTAAATTGCACATTTTTTTTATTTTTTCAGTATTTTCTATTGCCTCGGGTATATCTTTAAATATCTCTTGCATTTCTTGCGGTGTTTTCATTGAAAAGTCATCATCGGTCATTGTTAGGCGATTTGGGTCGTTAATATCGGAACCGGTCCCAATAGACATAAGAATGTCTTGTGTTTCGGAGTCCTCCGGTCTTAAATAGTGAGAATCACAAGTTGCAACAACGGGTATTTTGGTTTCTTTTGATATTTTAATGATTTCATCATTTACTATTTTTTGGTCTTTAATATTGGGGTGATCTTGTATCTCTAAATAAAAACTATCTTCTTCAAAAATATCACGGTAATATAGGGCCATTTTTTTTGCCTCTTCTTTTTTTCCGGAAAGAATAAGGCGAGGAATTTTTCCTTGAATGCAGGCGGTAAGGGCAATCAGTCCACCGGTATTATTTTTTAAAAGATCCTCATCAATTCGTGGTTTATAGTAAAAACCCTCAAGATGAGATCTGGTTATCATTTTTACCAGATTTCGATAACCTTCTTCGTTTTTAACAAGAAGTACCATATGATAGGATTTGTGGTCTATATTTGGCCTTTTATCCGACATTTTTCCTGTTGCCATATAGATTTCAGCACCTATTATCGGATTTATTTCTCTTGATTTTGCTTCTTTATAAAACTCTATTGCACCATAAAGAGATCCGTGATCGGTCAGAGCTACCGAATCCATTCCTTTTTCTTTGACATAATCCAAAAGCTCTCCTATTTTAGGAAGGCCGTCTAATAAGCTATATTGCGAATGCACGTGAAGATGAGTAAAAGACATATTTTAGAGATAATTTTCAGTTTTTACGGCTTTTAATAAGTTTTTAATTAGCTTTTGTTATTGATTTAAAATAATTGAAATTAGCAAACTGAAAATTATTGTATTATAATTCTACATCATTGTATACATCATGGCAAAAAAGACAAATTTAAGAATAATTGGAGTAGATGAGGCGGGAAGAGGACCCTTAGCCGGACCGGTTGTTGCCGGTGCTGTCAGGGTAAAAAAGAAACTTAAGGTAAGTGGAGTTAATGATTCTAAAAAGATATCTCCCAAAAAAAGAGAAGAATTATACGACTATTTTATTAGCTCTGATTGCATTGATTGGGGAGTTGGGGTGGTTTCAGAAAAAGTAATTGACAAAATAAATATCTTGGAAGCGACAAAGCTTGCCATGAAAAAAGCGCTGGAAAAAATAGATACAGAAAATAGTCAATTAATTATTGATGGTAATTTTAAAATAGATGTTAGCTATCCTCAAAAATCGGTAAAAAGAGCAGATGAGACTATATTGGAGTGTCAGATAGCTTCCATTATAGCCAAAGTAAAAAGAGATAAAATCATGAAAGACTATCATCGAAGATATCCTTTGTATGATTTTGACAAAAACAAAGGATACGGAACAAAAAGACACATTTATTTAATAAAAAAACACGGACCATGCTTAGTGCATCGGAAAACATTTAAGAGAGTACTAAATTAGCATTTTTCAAACAAATTCTAAGCAACCAATCAACAATCGGAGGTTCAACCTCCGACAGTGTAAATTCCAAATCACAAGCACCAAAATCCAAACAATCGGAGGTAACAATCGGAGGATTAGCCTCCGATTGTTATTTTTAAGGAGATTTTATTGATTTATGTTTGTATTATTAAAATAATTGCTTATAATCAAATAATTAAAAATAAAAGACATGAATGTGAAATTTTATGTCTTTAAAAATATGAAAAATATTTTCAAAAAAACTCTTATACCAATCTTATTTTTCTCGTTCTTTTTTACATTTGCTCTTGCAAGTGACGACATAGATAGCCTCCAAAAAAGACTTCATAGCTTAGAGGGTGAGTTAAAAAGCTTACTGCAAACACAAGAATTTCAAAGTTTCACGCAAGAAGAAAAACAAATACTTGATATTTCAG
>PWJI01000033.1 GCA_003560095.1 Candidatus Nealsoniibacteriota bacterium | reverse complement strand
GCAGAAAGTCCTCTGTTTGTGTAAGTTCCGCTATTGGAACCCGAAGGAAGTCCGGCAATTCTTGAGCCACTCCTTTCTATGGAAATATTTGAAGCATTGGAATAACTGTATCTTAAAGTTACCGAAGAAGTGGTAGAAGAGCTACAAGAAAGCGAACCGGAAGGACTAGGTGTCGGCGTGGGTGTAGGAGTTGGCGTGGGTGTCGGTGTTGGCGTTGGAGTAGGTGTAGAAGCCTCTCTTGTGCTACATCTAACACTTCTTACAGCGCTACCGCTTCTTATGGTATATAAATAACTGTTTCCTGCAGAAAGTCCTCTATTTGTGTATGTTCCGCTATTGGAGCCCGAAGGAAGTCCGGCAATTCTTGAACCATCTCTGTAAATAGTGGGACTTTGTGCATTAGAATAACTGTATCTTAGCGTTATCGAAGAAGTGGTAGAAGAACTACAACTTATAGAAACCGAAGGATTGGCAACTTCTGCCGCCAAAGCATCTCCCAAGGTTAATTCCAATACAAAAGACCCCAGCACAACTGTTACTATGGTAGCAAAAAATATAAATAAGCTTTTGAAAGTCATGTTTTTGTAATTTTTATTTTTTAATCTCTCTTCTTAAAACCTTTAATTTTATTAAAAGCTTTAAAAAAAGTGGGAACCGAAACCTCTTTATCGGTTCCCAGCCCTTTTAAGGGATGGGCTTCCCTTTGATTGGCTCCTCACCCTGAGGAATCAGGACAGGAACCAACCCATTAGTTTCCCCTATTGGAGACAACTCAATATCTCCAGTAAGGGGATCCTCCCAAGTGATGGTGTCACTTGCCACCATTCCTTGGGCATCCTCCCAGTGGAGGCTTCCTGCTCCAGGGGTATGAACATGAGCTTGTAACAATCCATATTCATTTACCCCTATTGTTTGAACCGATCCCCTAAATTCGGGTTCCGGTTCTGGTTCTGGTTCCAGCTCGGGCTCTTCCGGCTCCGGCTCTGGCTCGGGCTCCGGCTCTTCAACCGGTTCCGGTTCCGGCTCTGGTTGGAACTCCTCTTCCGCCACCTCTTCGGTGACGAAAAATTTGTAATATAATACTGTGCCCCCCCAGGCCAGGAAAAAGAATGCTGCCGCCAGCAAAAACAAGAAGATAAATCCCCTAATCCATCTCGGTAAACGATTAAACATAATCGTTACCTCCTTTCTCCCCTTTTTAAGCCCGGGGCAGGCTATTTTTTTGCCGATTTCCGGCGCACAATCTTTCAATATTCAAAAAAATTTAAGATGAAAAACTATGCGCCGAAAACCGACTAAGTGAATTTCAAAGAACAACCCCTTTTCCTCTTTCTATTTATATTATACAATCTCTTCTCTCTTCTGTCAACTCTGTAAAATATTTTCCTCGCTCAATTTACTGTCTTTAATAAACTGAGGGAGAAAAGAGAGTGACAATTATTTTTGCCTGCCACTCTCCTTTTTATTTCGGAGCTTTAATGTAATGCCTTTTTTTCGATTTTTTCAATTTCTTCTTTGTAGGGACAACTATTTTCATCGTTTTTTATACAACGACAAATTTCTTCGCCCTCAAACTTTCTTCCAAGGTAGCAATCTTCACAAAAATCTTTTGAAATTTTCATCATTGCATCCATTTTTTCTCCTCCTTTGGTTTTTTTAAGCCCCGGGAATTGATTTTTATATAGATAAAAACCAATTCCCGAAACTTGTTTTTAAAGAACTTCCCATTTCATCAATCTTTTAACTGATTACAAAACTGATGAAATGGGAGAGCAGCTAACCAGCACTGCTCCCCTTTTTCTTATTTACCCCCTTTCGTTGGAGGCTTGACCATCCCCAGAATTAGTCTGTAAGCCAGCCAGACTATCCCGAGGAGAAAAAGCCCTCCCAAGACTGAGGGATCAAGAAGAAGCCCATAAAGGACCACTATGATCCCTATCAGATACAGCCAATTTCTTGGCCTACTAAGACCATTGGCTGTAGCTGATCCCAGTCCCCGGAGAGTTTCGATAATCAACACACCTGCAATTCCTGCCATTGCAATGGCAGAAATTGCAAAGGAGAAATTACTTGTCGGTATCGCCAAAAGGGCGATAAATACCGACAAAAACCATCCCCCCAACAGTCCCCACCAGGGAACATTCAAACTCAATTGCTGCTGCTGGCCCTGTTGCCGAGGCCTCAGGGCCAGCCTTGTGATTATCCCCATTAAAAGGGGTAAAGATAACGAAATAAACATATCGTTACCTCCTTTCTCCCCTTTAGCCCGGGGAAGGCATTTTTTAAAGAACACTCTCTCAAAAAATTGAGAGAAGAATAAAGAGTTTTTCTTCACTCTTCTTCCAATTTTTTGATTCCAACAAAAACAGCCAAGAAATCTATTTATCTTTTGTAAAAAAGAGATTCCTTGGCTGTTTTCCAAGCTTTTATTGAAAAGCATTTATTATGAGATTCTTCGGCTTGCGCCTCAGAATGACATATTAGGATTCTTTGGGATTTACCCTTAGAATACATGTTTTTCAATAACTCTCTTCTCACAAAAGTTACCTGCCCCGTAGTATGCTTCTGCTCTACTACTGGGGTTTACCCCGTAGTGTGCTTTGCTCTACTACTGGGGTTTACCCCGTAGTATGTTTTGCTCTACTACGGGGATGTTATTCGGTTTTAAAGATCTTTTACTTTACACTTATATTATACACTATATATATTCTATTGTCAACTCTATCGCTTTCTTTTGAATTTTATGAATTAAAAACTACTCCGTCTTTACTTTTTAGCCTTACATTTATATTATACACTATATATATTTTATTGTCAACACTATTATTTTCTTTTTTACTTTATAGCTTAAAAACTACTCTACTTTTATTTTCTAACCTTACAATTATATTATACACTATTTATAAAATATTGTCAACTCTTTCTCTTTTTACACCCTTAAAGGGCGTTGCTTAACCGGGTTAAGCAACGCCCTCTTTTTCTTTCGCTTTTAGATTTTTTATAATTTCTATCACTAAACATAACAATCGGAGGTTGAACCTCCGATTGTTAGAGAGTTTGTAATTTATTTGTAATTTGGTGCTTGTAATTTTCTTGTGATTGGTAATTTATACTTTCGGAGTACTTTCGGAGGTTGAACCTCCGAAAGTGGAGGTCTATTCTTTTAATGACTCTTCTTTGCTTTTTTCCATTTTCTTAGTAAGTCCTATAAATTGTTTTCTGAAGATTATAAAAACAATTAAAGCGGCAACAAAAGGAATTAAGAAATAATCCAAGAAAAAAATTCCCGTAATTCCCTCAGTCTCGCCAAAAAAATATTCTCGCGCAAATATTTTTTGAGGCAAAAACAAAAGAAAAAAAATAAAAACAATTTTTTTAAAAGCCATACTTAAAGTTTGCTTTTTTCTTCTTCTATGGAAATATCATCTCCCAAATTCTCTTGTGTTTTTCTTTTTGCTTTTTCTATTCTTTCTTTTAAATCATCGGGTAAAATATTTTTCACTTCCTTGTCTTTCTCTTCTATAATCCACAAAACATCATCCGCTCCCCTTTCGCTATACTTCTTTCCAAAAAGCGTAAGGTCGTTAAGTTGTTTTAAAAGAATGATAACCATAAAAACAGTTGTTCCAAATAAAATCTTTAGAAGATCAACATAAAACTTGCCCTCAATGTTAGGAATAAAATTAAAAGCAAATATTAAAAGAATTCCCAAAAGATAAATAAGCCCCCATTGAAAAGCCAAAAGTTTTTGGTTTTTTAAAACAACTATTCTTTTTCTTACAAGCTGCAATTCCATCACAACATCCCAAATAACCTCCGCAGCAGTTCCCATTGCCGGTTTTTCGGCCTTTTCAATGTTTTCCTCGTCGTCTATTTTTGCAAAAGCATTTGTAATGTCCGTAATAGTAGTAGATGCATTTTCAATATGATACGCCCAATTTCTGCTTCTTTTTATTCTTTGATAATGATCCATCACAATTTCTCTTACCTCGTCTTGTATTTTGGGAATTAATCCGGAGACACGATAAAGATAAGAAAAAAGAGCGTTCTCTTTGGAAACGGCTTCGTCTATTGCACTAAACCTGTCGTTTTGGCGTGATATAAAAAACCCTGAAAAAAGAGCAAAGAAAAAAACAATAGCAGCAATTAACTCTGCATAAGCTTCAATGCTAATATCTATATAAAGAACATAAAGGCCGTAAATAACAACAAAGCCAAATATAAGCCAATACTTATAATCAACATCTTTTAAATTCATATTTTTATTCTTTTTCTTAACTTTATAATTTATAAGAATTAATTAATTACAAGAATAAAACAAAAACGCCGGAAAATCAATTCCGGCGTTTTTTGTTAGAATATTTCTTTTACCACTG
>PWJI01000009.1 GCA_003560095.1 Candidatus Nealsoniibacteriota bacterium | reverse complement strand
TATTACTTCCATCTTATTATAAAGTCATGATATTCGTCTCCTTTATGAGAACACTTCACCTCTTCTCCGTAAACACTCTCTGACCTTATTGTGTAACTTATCATTCGAGAAAAATATCCACAAAAAAGTGCACAATCTATAGGATTAGTCTCGTAGTTTTCAATACGAAGAATTAAATATTTTTCATCCATATTTATTTCAACAGAAGTAAGATTACCCAAAGTAAAATGCTTTTTCCAATAATTGGGAGCTTCTTGAAATGTTCTTTCTGCAGAAATAAAATATCTGGAAAGCGTTCTTACGATAAAAGAAAGTTGCGGAAGAGTATAGCCCATTTTTTCTACATCTTTATTATCCCAATCAAAAAAATCTTTTATAATAAGATGAGTTGCCGTCATATATCCAATTGGATATTTTGAAAGAGTTCTTATTTCTTTTTTACTTGGAATACCAAATTCTTTTAAAGATGCCTCTACTTCCGTTAGTTTTTCTTTTCCATAATTTAATTCCACATAACTAAGAGGAGATTCAATAGACACTCCTCGACACTCCCCTTTTATTTCTATAACTCTTCTTATTTCATTACTTAATTCTTCTTTCATTTTTTTATTTATTTTTTAAGGTTTCGCTATTTTATTTTATAACAAACTAAAAAAACAAACAATTCTACTCATGTCTATAATACCGGACACATGTAATATAAAGACAAAACTGTGCACGCAAGACAATATTATCAATAAAAAAAATCCCTTCTATTTTCTAAAAGGGACTTAAAAATCTACAAAAATGATACTAAAAGAACCATCGTCGCTCTTTCTGTCAAAATATTTAACCATATCTCCTTTAATCATAATTCTTTCATCTTCAGGCTCTATTGTTGCTACAACTTTTTCGTCTTTAATCACATCAATAAATGTTTTCTTTTTTTTCACCATTCCCACCTTCGGCGTTCTTAATTTAAAAGAAATCACAAAAAACCTCCCTTTCATTTTTCTAAAAAATAAAGAATTCCGCTTATGTCTATAATTCCGGATACATGCAGCAGAAAAGCAAAACTCATCGTGCAAGACAATATTATCAATAAAAAAAGAACAATAAAATATTTTTTCATTCGAATCTCCTCCTTTTTTTCTTTATTATACAACAAAATTACTTAAAATAAAAGTAAATTTTAGTGCTCAAAACTTTCTATTTCCAATAAAAGTTCTTTAACAAAATTCATCGAGGAGTCATTTAAAATTAAAACATCGTAAAGTTTTTTATAGTCATCAATTTTTTCCATAGTATACTGATTTAAAAAGCAAACTTTTATAATATTTTTATAATCAATATTGTTTGCCATTTTTACATCATCAAAACTATCTCCCAAAAGAATTAAATTTTTTCTGTTTTTTATCTTTTCGTAAAATGTTTTTTCTTTAATCAAAACCTCATCTTTATTCATTGTATGAACAAGAAGATCTTTATACCCAGTAACATTTCCCTCTTTATCGTAATAAAAAGAATTGGAAACAATATGAGTATTGGAAAAATTACCCAGCTCTTTTTCAATCATCATTAAGATAGGATCCTCTCCCAATCCGCTTGCCGAAATAATTATCATCGGAACGCTATTCTTTTTAAGAAGATCAAAAACTTCTTTGGTGCCATCTCTAAAATTAACTGCCCGCTCATCAACAATTTTCTTAAAATGTTTTTTATTAAGTTTTTTCTCTATTAAAAGATTTATATGCTCTCTCCACCACTCTTCCATTGCTTTTCTCTTTTCTTTCTCTTTAATATTAAAATCAAACTCAATTGGCCGATATTTTTCTGCAAGCAAAGCTGCCTTTCTTGAATAATCCTCTCCCAAATAATTATTATTAGCCCTTAATGTAGCAATCATAGAGGGAGTCTTTTTCCCTTTCGCTGTTCCGTAAGTTAATGTCCTGTCAAAATCAGCAAACACCGAAAGATTTTCAAATCCACCTTTCTTGATGCTTTCTTTAGCTTTTTCAAACTTATTTTTATCCGGTATAAGAATATTTTTGTTCATTTTTAAAATATATTAAGATATTTTTGTTCCTGGAGCTATATCTTTATCGGGCACAAGAAGTGACAACTCCTCTTCATCTGCAGCAAGAAGCATTCCTTGACTTTCCAGTCCAAAAATCTTTTTTGGTTCCAGATTATAAACAATAATAATAATTTTTCCTACAATGTCTTTTGGGGCATAGCTTTCCGCAATTCCCGAAACAATTTGTCTTTCTTCTTCTCCCGCATCAACTTGAAGCTTTAACAGTTTGTCAGATCCTTCAACTTTTTGTGCGCTCAAAACCTTTGCAGTTCTTATATCTACTTTTTTAAAATCATCAAAATTTATCATAAATATTTCTTATAATTTTATTAATTGTCGTAAGGAAAATATAACAAAGATAAGAAAAAAATAAAGCTTATGTTCTTTTTAGAATTTAAAATTTTGTTCTTGCTAAAAACAAAGCGGCATTAAAATGCCGCCAAGACTTACACGATAACTTTTGTAGGATCATACTCTTTTCCTTTTTGTAGATTAGGAAGCATCTCCATGATCCCCATTTTCTCTAAATTTACTGTGCAGTCCCTTTTTTTGTGAAGTAGCCACATACATTCTACTTCCGCTTCCGTCATCAAAGCAAACAATGTTGGCGTGTAATAGTCCCAAAACAGAAAAGATCTTTGCAAATAATCATAGGCAGCATCAAGGTGTTCGTAAGTAATTCTTTTATTGGCCTCCGGGTAAACATTTTCATACATCCACTCTGTTGCTTCTTTGAAGATTTTAGCCGTTTCTGACTGAGAAAAAGATACTTCTTTTGCAAGATAGCTTTCTTGAAATAAGCCACGAAGGCAATTAGCAACCCTTTTTCTTTGAGTTTTTCCGAGCTCATAAAAACAAGAAGGCAAATCGCTTTCTTTTACATAATCAAAGCGAATAGCATCATTTAAGTCCGAAAAAGTATTACAAATCTTGTCACATATCCTTACCACCGCGCACTCGGGAAGATAAATCTTGTTTTCAAAGTCAAACCCGGAATGATAATATATTCCAAACTTTACCTCTTCAGTAAGATTTAATCCTCCGCCTTTTCTCTCAATTTCTTCGGCAACTACAATACCAAACGCATTGTGCTTGAATTTTTTTCCTGTCTTTTGTGTAAGAAAAGTTTCGCCGACATGCCCATAGGGCGTATGCCCAATGTCATGTGCCAGTGCGATTGCTCTGGTAAGCTCTGTGTTGAGTCCGAGAAAATCGGAAACAGTAACAGCCAAAGAACAAACTTCAACCGTATGAGTTGCCCTGGTTCTCACATGAGGATTGCTTGGTTGGAAAAAAACTTGCGTTTTTTCCTCAAGACGACGATATGCCTTGCTCTGAAGCACCTTCATTTGGTCAAGAATAAAGGGATTAACACCGTCAAAAAAGATATTATCCGAATCGTCTTTTTTTGGCTCTCTTCTGGCTTTCGAGTTATCAAAAGCAAATTCACGAAGACAATCTTTAAACTCCTTCACAATTTTTCCTCCTCACTTTTTGAAGGTACAAAACCTCCTTTTTTTATTGCCCTACATTATAAAATAAACATTCCTTTTTGGCAATAATAAATTTTTAAATAATACTTTTTGTGATGTTATTAATTAAAAATAAAATTCATAAAAAATCATATAAAATATGAAATTTCTTTGGAAATTATTCTAAAAAAAGAAAATGTTTTTTGATACTAAAAAAATTCCGCAAAACGTTTTTTTATTTCTGAAAAGCTTTGTTTTTTAAAATTAAATCTATATCCCGGTCTTTCGTTTAAACTTTTTAATAACTTACAAAAATCTTGATGACCCAATATCTTCATTTCTAACTCCTCGCACACTTCTCTTATTTTTTTATTAGCTTCTTTAATATAAGAAGGGTCTGTTAAGATTTCCGCCTCAAAATAATACCCCCACCCGGGAACTTCTACCAAATAAAAATCCACTTCCTTGTATCGATAAAGATGTGTTTTCGTTGCCTGTAAAACTCCATGATAATGACCCAATATCTTCAAAAAATCTATCATTTCTTCAAATTTTCCTTTTTCAAGAGTAAAGCAAAATTCTCTTCTAGCATCATTAGCACTCCAATCTCCATATTTCATTACTAACTCTTCGTTTTTATTGGTAATTCTTAATTTTAGGTCTATAGGGCTATGTGAGAGATTCTCTGTTTCTTCTTCTTTGTTTTGAGAATATATAATAGAAAATCTATCATTTTTACCTAAAAAGGAGCCTTCTTTGTCAAAAAAAGACTTGTTTCTCATAAACTCACTCTCGCTCAATCTTCCTCTGTGCTCAACTTCTACTTTGGGCATAATGCTATTTTACCACAAAAAAATTTATTTTATTAATTTTTTAGATCATTTATCAAATAAATGTTGCCTTCTTTAAGATTATATGTAATATTGTTATATGCGACACAAAAAACAAATCATAACTTGCTTATTTGGAAAGCCCGTAGAGCATAGTGTTTCCGATGTTATGCTTCAATATTTTGCCAACACCACCGGTATAAATAACTATAATCATTTTAAGTTTGAAATACAGCCCAAAGAAATTAAAGATGCAATTAAATCATTAAGAATCTTTAATTTTTCCGGGGCAAATATAACTCTTCCGTATAAAGAAAAAGTAGAAAAATATCTTCACAGTGTTGACCGTAACGCAAAAGAAATTGGTGCTATTAATACTATCGTAAACAAAAACGGAATCCTTGTCGGTTATAATACCGACGGAATTGGGGCCGTCAACTCTATAGAGAAAAAATTAAGAAAAATTAAATCATCCGACAAGGTTACGATCTTTGGGGCGGGTGGTGCAGCGCGAGCTATTATATCCGAAATATCTAAAAAAACTCAAAAAATAATAATATTGAACAGAAAAGTCGATATAAATAAGGCTTTTAAAATAAAAAAAGATTTCAAGCACGTAAAAACACCAATTGAAGTTTATGATTTGTCCAAAAAAAATATCATAAATTCACTTTCATCCGACATTATTATAAACGCCACATCGGTTGGAATGTATCCTGATAAAAATAATTCTATCTTAAAGAAAGAGCACCTTGAGGCGACTAATACTAATTTAAAAGAAAAGTTATTTTTCGATGCTGTTTTTAATCCTTTCATTACTAAGTTTTTGGAAGTTTCAAGTAATTACAGCTCTCACATATGTCCCGGAATATATATGATGATTTACCAAGGAGTTGAATCTTTTAGACTATGGACGGGAAAAAAATTTCCCGAAAAAGAGGTTGAAAACATACGCTTATTGCTTCAAGACACAATTAGAAAGAATTATGAAAAAAAATAATCTTATTATCACAACAATAAACGACGAAATTAGTCCTTGCTTGGAAGAAACTATCAAGTTTCTTAAAGATAAGAAAATTAATTATCTTGAGCTAAGAACTATAGATAATAAAAATTTAATCAATTACTCTTTTGAGGAAATTAAAAAATTCAGTAATACGTTAAAAGAAAACAATATAAAAGTTTCTGCCTTTGCTTCTCCTTTATTTAAATGGTATCCGGACAATAAAAAAGTATCTACTAAAAAAGTAGATACTTTTAATTTTAGCCCCCATCTCTCTATAAAGAAGAAAAAAGAATACATCGAAAAAGCTTTTGAGGTTGCTAAAATTCTTGAGACCAATAATATAAGAATTTTTAGCACACTAAAAAACAATTCAAATAATTACAACTTTTTACAGGATCCCCTTTTAAAATTTGCACTAAATAAAGCCAAAGAAAAAAACATGGCACTGCTTTTAGAAAATGAACCACCCTGCTACATCAACAAAATGAAAGATATAAAGCTAACTACAAAAAAAATTAATTCAGAAAACTTTGGAATTTGGCTTGATATCGCTAATTTTTACAAAATCAACGAGCAGGTTTTTTTTGAAGATATAAAAAAAATAAAAGACAAAATTAAGTATATTCATTTGAAAGATTTTAGTGCGGAGCAAAAATATACAACATTGGGAAAAGGAATTATTAATTATAAAAGAATTATCTCGGACATAAGAGATGTTTTTAAAGATAAAAATATATTTCTCTCCATTGAAACTCATGTTTCCGAGAACCCAAAAGAAGCAACAGAAAAATCTCTTAAATTTCTTAAAAAAACCCTTTCGGAAAAAAGAGTTAAATATGCAATTATTGGATGTGGTTTAGTTTTTGAAAAACATGGCTTTGCTGTTTCAAATAATAAAAAAAGCGAATTGAGAACTGTTTTTGATATTAATAAAAAATGCTCAAAAAATGCCTCTAAGAAATTTGATTGTAAAAATGAAAAGAGTTTTGACTCTATTTTAAAGGATGAAAAAATAGATGTTGTAAATATAAGAACTCCGAACGATACTCATCAGAAGCTTGTTTTAAAAATAATTAAAAGTGGAAAAATATGCCTCTGTGAAAAACCTCTGTGCCTAACACTCAAAGAAGGAAAAAAGATAATAGATAGTAAATTCTACAAAAAAAATGTTTTTGTTAATTTTCAAAATAAATTCAATCCGGCAGTTTCAAATCTATTTAAATTAATTGAAGAAAAAAAATTGGGAAAGATTGTGTTTTGCTCTATAAATATAAGGTGGTGGCGAGACGGAAGTTATTTCAATGACTGGCATGGAGAAAAAAGAAAAGTTGGAGGAATGCTTTATAATCAAGGAGCTCATGCAATAAATATTATGAATAACATTTGTGGAGAAATACAAAACGTAAAAAAAACAACAAAAAGATTAAGAAAAAACTCTAATGTAGAAGATTTTTATCTTGCTATGATCGACTTTAAAAGCGGAGCTTTAGGGAAGATAGAAATGACGACATATGTAAAATACCGAAACTGTGAGGCATCTCTCCTTTTAATAGGAGAAAAAGGAACCATAAAATTAAGTGGTTTATCTTTTAATAAAATTGAATATCTCAGCACTAAAAAAGATGTTCATGGAGAATTAATTAAAAACTTACCCAAAGAAAAAGAAAGTAGTCATTTTAAATTGATTAAAGCCCTCAATGATTATATTTTGTACGGTAAAAAAGACAAAAGACTCTCTTTTGCTAAAGAAGGGTTAAAGACAACAGAAACAATTTTAAAGCTATATAAATAATCTAAATTCCAATCATTGTGCGGGTTTTTTATCTTCAAAAAGCTCAGAATATATCACCCTCTAATAATATAAGGTAATCATCTATTGACAAAAAGCCAAAAATGATGCAAAATAGCATCACTTGGTAGTTTTTTGCTTCCAAGAGTACCTTAAAAATAGAACAAAAGGAGAGGTTTTTAATGAAACCAGTCATGCTTTACCCTATTAACGATTTGCCGGTAATAAGTTTTGAGAATGACTTAAGTAAGCTGATTTTGGAAGAAATTGAGAAAGATGTCGGTGTTTCTGAGAAAGATATTCTTGTTATTGCACACAAAATTGTTTCAAAAGCGGAGGGCAGTATTGTTAAATTGTCAGATGTCAGTGTTACAAAAGATGCTGAAGAAATTGCCAAAATCACAAAACGGGATCCTCGTATTTGCCAAGTTTATTTAAATGAGGCAAAAGAAATAGTTGAAATCAAAGGGCGTATGCTTATTACGGTACATCGTCTGGGATTTGTTAATTCAAATTCCGCAGTCGATCTTTCAAACGTTGCTCCCGGAAAAGAAACCGCCGTCTTGCTACCTAAAAATCCTGATCTAAGTGCTGCAAAAATTCGTAATTACATCTACAAAAAAACAGGAAAAAAAGTAGCGGTAATTATTAACGATTCTTTTGGCAGAAATGATCGCGAAGGATCAATTGGAACCGCAATAGGGATTGCCGGAATAAGGGCAATTGAAACCAAAAAGCAAAAAGATATCTTTGGAAATGAATCTGTAAGCAACATAGCGCTTGTTGATGAACTTTCTGCTGCTGCATCGATTTTAATGGGTCAAGGAGATGAAAAAATTCCCGCTGTTGTTATTCGTGGAGTTTCTTTTAAAACTGTTGAAAAAACGAGTATCAAAAATATCTTAAACTAAAGGAGGGTTTTAGAATGAAATTTCTAAATATTACCAAGGATTATTTTGATCCTGAGTTTTCACCACATGAAGTTGTTGAAAGAAAAGGAATTGGTCACCCTGACTCACTCGCCGATGCACTCGCAAATGAAGTATCAATTGAATTCTCTAATCATTGCCTTAAAGAATTTGGCTGTGTCTTGCATCATAATCTAGACAAACTATATATTGGGGGAGGCCATTTTAAGAACGAATATGGCTCTCTTAATAGAATTAGTCCATTTAAGGTGCAAGTCAATGGAAGAATTTCAAATTCTTTTGAAGATATTTCAATTGATGTTGAAAAAATTCAAAAGAAAGCCATCTCGAGGTATCTTTTAAAAGTTTTACCTCACATTTCTAGAGGTGATTTTGAGATAATACCCAATGCAACCCAAAACACAAAAGTAAAAAATTGGTTTACACCTAAGAGCATCGAAGATATTCCTGACGCATTGGAAGTAAAAGCAAATGACACCGCTTTTTGTGTATCTCACTGGCCCCCCACTTTAACAGAGTCTCTCACCTATAGGCTGGAACGCTACTTTTGGGAACCAAAAGACAAATTTACAATTCCCAAATTTACAAAACTTGGCCAAGATATCAAAGTTTTCTCGCTACGGCAAGGAAAGAAAATTGAAATCACACTATGTGTTCCAACAATCAGCACCCTAACTTCTTCCTATGATGATTATAATGAAACTATAAGAAATCATGAAAGAAATCTTCAGATGATAGCTGAAGAAATATCTTCCTCTTATGATGTCGAAGTAATCGTCAAAATAAATCCCCATCAAAAACAATACATGCTGGGCATTGGAAGTTGCATCGAGTGCGGAGAAGAGGGCTTGGTTGGCCGAGGAAATGCCATTTCCGGCGTTATTTCTTCACACAGAGTTCATACACAAGAATCGTGGGCCGGGAAAAATCCTGTTTATCACACAGGTCGTGTTCTCGGATATCTTACCTTAAAACTAGCTCGCTCAATTGGAGTTAATCTTGGTGTAAGGTGCTCTGTTTCGGCAATGACTAAATGTGGTGACACATTGATTCCTCCAAGATTTCTTGGAATATCAACAAACAAAACAGTTGACATAAAAGATGTTCAAGAAATCGTTGAAAAAGACTTTATTTCAGCAGACTACCTGCAAGAAATTCTCTCGTTTCGACCCTGGCTTACAAATCTATAGAAAGGAGATTGCTAAATGTATAATTACACTGTTAAAATGGATGGTTGGAGTGTTTCGGTAAATTCAACAAGAAATATTTTTGAGAATATTGAAAATCTCAAAAAAAATCGTGATTTCTTAAACCTTGAAATATTGCCAAAATGCTCTTTAAGTCCATACACCCTTTCTTATAGTGACGATGAAAATATTTCAGTTATTTACCAAAAGAAAAAAGCTTTTATTTCCGCACCGTTAAGGTTAATTAAGGACGGAGAGGTTCTTCTTTACGCTATATTTCCTTTTATTGAAGCACAAAGGCAAAATAAGGGATTTTTCACAATGCACGGTGCAGCGATATCACTAAACGGAAAGGGCGTGTTAATTCTAGGAAAAGAAGGGTCTGGCAAAACAACAACGGTTTTAAGGATATGTAAAAAAAACCAGGCCCTTCTTTTGGGTAATGACCTTGTAATTATTGGAACAAAAAATAATAAAACACTAATTACAAACGGAACAAAGTTTTTTCACTTAAGATACGAGTCAATTAAAAGAAATCTGCCAGAATTATTACATCTCTTTCCGAAGCAAAACAGCAATATTTGTTCTTGGATTAGAAAAATAATTTTAGACCCTCATGATTGTGGTGTAAGATTTTCTAATGAAAAAATCTATCTGAATACTGCTTTTTTTGTTCATGTGGATGAAACTAAAAAAGACCTTTATGTAGGTTCTGCAGATACACTACCTAACCGACTATACTTAAATGAAAATTGTTCCAGATACATTCGCGGAACCTGTCTTTCCCTTCTTACTGAAAAAGGGTATCTTGGTTACATTCCTTCTTTTGATTCTAAAACTAAGTTCACTAAAAGAAAAAAAGTTATTGACAATCTTTTCAGAAAATACAATATCAGATTTGTTTCTGGTCCCCTTGAAAAGGTTGCCGATTACATTATTTCTCAAAATTAACAAGGGCGTAGAGCTATCGACTATGCCCTTTTTTTATAATATAATGCCACTATGAATAAACACATTTCTCCTCAAGATAGCTTTGAAGTTGAAAAAGCCATTTCATTTTTAGTAGAAAAATATAATCAATCAGGAAAAAACAGTAAACCTGTAATTCTTCACAGTATAAGGGTTGGGATGGTTTTAATTGAATTTGAGTACGATAAAGACATTATTATCACAGGAATACTTCACGATCTTCTTGAAGATACTGATGTATCTTTTCAAGAAATAGAAAAAAATTTTTCTTTGAAGATAGCACAAACTGTCCAAGCAGTATCATATGATCCAAAAATTGAAAACCCCGTAACACGTTATAAAGAAATGTTTGAAAGAGTTGTAGCTAACGGCCAAGAAGCCATAGTTGTTAAGGCAGCAGATATGATTATTAATATTCCCTATATTCGCCTAGTTCCTGATATAAAAGATCAAGAAAAACTACTCAATAAAGCCCTGTACTATATAAAACTAAATTCCTCATTTTCTTCTACTCCAATTTTTAAAAAACTACAAAAAACTTATAACGAAGAATATGAGCGCTTATTAAAAAAATGAAAATATATGTTGGCACTCCTAGCTTCAATGAAGCTAATACAATTGAAAAAGTTGTAAAAGATATTGATTCGGGCCTACAAGAAATCAAAAAAGAAAATAATAATTTATCCGCAAAAATTATAAACATTGATAGCGATAGTAACGACAAGACGGTAGACCTCTTTAAAAAAACTGAAACTTTTTTCCCAAAAAAGTCTGTAATCCTTAAAAAACCCAGAGGAAAAGGGAAAAACATACTTTCTTTTCTAAAAATAGCTAAAAAAGAAGGAGCCGATTTTTGTGTAATTATAGACTCCGATCTTAGGTCAATTAACCCTTCATGGATTAAAAAGTTTCTTGATCCACTTTTAAGATATGAGGCTGATTTTGTAACTCCTCTATACAAAAGAAGCAGATTTGAAGGAAGCTCCACTAATCATTTTGCCTTTCCTGTTTTATATGCAATGACAGGAGAAAAAATACGTCAACCAATAGCTGGCGAGTTTGCTTTTAACTCTTTTTTCTTAAAAAAAATTAAACCAAACAATGCAATAAAACAATACGGTATCGATATTCACCTAACATTATCTGCAATAATTAACAACTTTAAAATTAGTGAAATTAATCTCGAAAAAAAAATACACAACAAAAGCTTTAATAAGCTTGAAAAAATGTTTCCGCAAATTGCGTCTTCGTTATTATTTACTCTAAGAGAGAATAAAATAAAAAAAAGAAAATCGGCAAATGATTTACTTCATGCTGACAACATTATTTCAGGAATTAATTTTACTCATAAAAAGGAGGCATCACAAATGAGATCCCGCGCTCTTGTAAAAATTAAAAATATTAAATACAAAAACCTAAAATGGTTTCCAAAAGAAGTTGAAATAAAAGAGAATGCAATTAATGCTAAAGATTGGACAACTATCCTTTCTTCTTGGCTTAAATATGGACTTCGAGAAAAAAATACTGATACGCTTTTTTTATCAAAACAGCTTTTGCCGTTTTTTGTGCTTAGAGCAACTTATTTTTGGTTTTCATCAGAAAAAATGACATCAGCAGAAACTGAAAAAAAAATTATAGAGCAATCCACAAGCCTTTATGAAAAACTGAGTTAAAATAAAAGCGCTTTCAAGATGAAGCGCTTTTATTGTTAGAAAGAAAATTTTATTATTTCAAAAATCTTCCTTTTCTTGTTTGCATCCTTTCTGTCATCTCATCTTCTGTAATACAACCTCTTTCAACGGCTGCCATTAATCTTTGCTCTCTTTCTTCTAGTCTATTTTGCCTATGTTCTTCTCTGGTCTCGTTTCTGTAAGCATGAAACTCTTCTTTCGACATTTCCGTATCTTGAGCAGAAAGACTATCTTCACCCCTAAATCTTGTCATGGATTGATATGGCTTTTCTTCTTTGTCAGAGGCAAAAACAAGTCCTGTTGAGAAGAAAGCAATCCCTCCCAAGAGCATCATTCCTATGATTATTTTTTTTGTCATTAGAGTAAGCTTTATATCTTAATAATTTTTTATCGACCTTTCTGTATATTAATACAAAAAAGTCTCTTTTATCTTTCATTTATTCTTTGATTATTATATCTAAAGCGTCTTTCAATAGTTTTAAAACCAACAGCATCTATAACTCCTTCTTTCATTTTACCAATAACAAGAACCTTCTCTCCTTTCTTTATTTGTGAATAAATACGTCTTCCTCTTGTTTTTTCGGTTATCTTCAGAACAACCTCTTCTCCGCTATCAGTCCTCATTTTCCAAAAATCATTTTCTTTTTCCAGGATTACCCCAAAATAAGCATCTTCAATATCAAGATTACCTAAATTTCTATACATCTTCCCAGCTACCGGCAATCTTTCTTGTTGAGCTAATTTAAAGAAAGAATAGTGCAAAGAAGATTTTTCTATTAAAAAACTACTAATGATGACTATGGATAATATTAAAAACAAAGAAAAAATAAACGATTTCCGATAAACAAATTGAAATTTCCTGCTAATTACATCAACCAGCAAAACTAAAACAAAAATTAAGAGAACAAGATACCAAGGAAAAGATAAAAGAATATTTCTTACAGCATGAAAACCGATTCCATGAAAAAGAAAAATATCATTTACTCTTAAAATAAAAATGATCAAACTGCCAAGATACAAAAGAAATAAAAAGAACAATATTAGCAACCCAATAGTTAAAAGTGATTTGGCAATAAAATAAGTTTTAGGCTTCATTTTGAGCTCTCCTCTTTCAATTCTAGAAACAACTTTTTCGGTTATTGATTTTTCTTTATTTTTTTTCTTTATCATATAATAGTTTTTTAATTTCGTTACGTCCTCTTTTTAGCCTTGTTCCTACAGTAGAGATCGGAATTTTTAAAATATCGGAAATCTCTTGGTATTCTTTTTCTTCAAAATAATAAAGAATTATCGGCTCTCGATATTTTGCTTTTAATTTATGTAAATATTTTTCTATTTCCTCTTTTTCTTCTTTTACTTTAATGTCTTTTAAAAAATCATCTTTTCCGGCAAAAGAAAAAATAACATCAGCATCAAAAAAAAGAAACGGCTCTCTCTTCTTTTTCTTAATAATATTTATAAACTCATTATGTGCAATTCTATAAATCCAAGGTGAGAATTTTCTTGAAGGATTAAAGCTTTTAATATTAACATATGTTTTAATAAAAACGTTTTGCACCACATCTTCAATGTTTTCGTGATCATATAGAAATTTTTTTCCGTATCTTAGTAATTTTTTCTCGTAGCGTTTGGCAAGAATATCAAAAGCATCGGTTTTGTTTTCCAAAACCAACTGTGCCAATTCTTCATCGGTTTTACTATTTATTTGATCCATCTACATCATTTTTACCTGTACTATATTATACATTATTTAAAAATATTTATTTCATTTTTCAAATAAACAAAAAACCGAGAAAATCCCTCGGCCTAAAATAATCTTTCTTTAATTATATAATCGTTTTTCCTTTAAGAAATATTTGGAAATTATTCCAGGTCCTTAATTCGATAATGACCTGTGATTCTAAATTCAAAAAGACGATCTTCTTCTTTAGTGCCAGCGCCTATATTGTGAATAATAAATGGTACGCCTCTTTCTGTTTTTTTATCACTCACAATCATAATATGAGGCAAATTCCCGGGTATTCTACAAGTAACAATATCTCCCGGAAGATAATTATCCGGATTATTGGTTGTATTAACCGAATATCCTTTTCGATCAAAATACGTCTTTAAATTTAAAACTCTACGATGATCTATGTTTTTATCAGGTCCTTGCAATCCCCACTTGTTGGGATATTCACTAAAAGCATTCTTCATATCTTCATGAACAAGCACCTGTAAGTCCATTGAATAAGCATCTCGAAGAGCACGAATAACTACATCGGTGCAAGTACCTTTCTTAATAGAAACATCGCCAAGAGGATAATCTAATACCACATACGAAGGATCATACTCTACGGTTACTCCAATTTGATTTCGTGCAGAAGCAACGATTGGATGAGATTTAATGGGTATATCTTCAAGCTCCTCTTTATCGGTATCTTTTTTCGAGGAGCTATCCTTTTCTCCATTGTCACTATCTTCTACTTCTATTATTTCATTATATTTATTACCCCACTCTTTTTCTTCACCTCTTTGAGCTAAAAACAAAACACTCGCTATAACCAATCCAATGGCAAGTAAGATTACTAGAATTTTTACTGCTATTGGGTTTTGTTTTTTCATAGAAAACTATAAACTCAAACACCTTACTCGCTTGGAAAAAGATCCCCTGATAAACATTCTCTTTGTTGAGTACTTCCTTATAGTGATAAATTAATAACAATCACTTATTCCCTATAGTGAATATCTACGTTATACCACAAGCCGGCACGATTTGAGCTGGTTGTATTATAGCACTTCCCACCCTCATAAATACAAACATCCTCTAAGTGCCAATTTGCTTTATCAACAACCTGAAAAGCTATGACATTATTGCCTGGACGAAGATATGCTTTTGGATTTTCTATAACAAATTCATTTATGCTTGCCGCTTGCTGAGGCTCTACTTGAGAGCGTTTAGTAACCTTTTCTCCATTTATATACATTATCATCCAATCATCCGACTTTGCATCAATAGCAATCCTAACAAGATTCTCATACTGGTCTTGATTAAGATTAAATTCGTTTCTAAAAAGTGTTGTTCCACTCGAATAAAGGTGTATTTCTTTTCCTTCATGTGTCCAAGGTTCAAAATTCGTCCATCCGTTTTGTTGAAAAAGCTTTACACTATTATCTCCTTCAAAAGGAACCGTAGAACTCCATATTTTGGGAGTATTATTAAAAACTCCCGTTTCAATAGGCTCTCCAATAGTACTTACCGCAGAGTCAAAACCTACAGGCTCTCCTGTGTGCGTGGCCCATCCACCATATGCATCAGGGCTAATCCACGGAAGATTAGCAGATCCTCCATCAGCATGTCTGTTATAACAATTTCCTGAAAAAGCAAAATTATTTCCGTCGTAATTAAGTTCTTTTTCCACTCCCCAAAAATAAATCTGTTTTGTGCTTGCCACCCATGGCATAGACTTTAAATCCGTTTCACTTCTGCTTGCACATCCTTCGGATCTTCTTGGCCACGGATTTACTAATTTTTGTGTCTTTTTAGGATAATCATCCATTCTTATACCACGAGCCAAATTCTCGTTAGGATGGCTTGTTCTGATTATTGTTGAAAGATCCGGATCAGGGTCAGGATCGGGCCTTGGGTCAGGATCAGGTTCGGGATCAGTATCCGGAGGTGTAGGTCTGGGATCGGAATCGTCTTCCTTTATGGCTCTTAAAGCGTCAACTCTTCCTTGTCCTTGGGCGGTAGAGCTTTCTCCAATATCAATGGCTGTTTTACGTAAAGTATCTTTTATCTCTCCGGGAGTAAGGTCAGGATTTCTTTGTAGCATTAAGGCGATTACTCCGGAAACATGAGGAGCGGACATTGAAGTTCCACTCCATGATGCATATCTATTGTTTAAGACAGGGCTTTTTATTCCCACTCCCGGTGCAACAACATCAGGTTTTGACATTCCGGGAACGGGTCCTCTTGAAGAAAAGAATGCCATGTTGTCTCTTTTATCACTTGCTCCAACGGTTATCGCACTTTCTGCGTTTCCCGGTGCCAAAATGGTTCCACTTCCCGGTCCTTCGTTTCCTGCCGAAACGGATGCTACAACACCTGCACTGGAAGCACTGTCTACCGCTCTTGATACGGGGTTGTTTGGTCCTACGTTAGAGCCGAAACTAAGAGAGATAACATCGGCTCCATCTTTTACCGCTCTGTCTATTCCTCCGATAACCCAATCCCAGTATCCGGTACCTTCTCTATTTAATGACTTGTAAGCTAAGATTTGTGCATCGGGTGCTACTCCGGTAATGGTATTGTCATCTCCCGCTACGATTCCGGCACAGTGAGTTCCGTGACCGTGATCGTCCATGGGATCTGCGTTTGAGTTTACAAAATCGTATCCTCCGATTACTTTTTCACAATTTCCTCCTAAAAATTGACTTCTTGTGCAATTACCAAAAGCCGAGTGGGTGTAGTCTACTCCGGTATCGATTACGGCTACGGTTATTCCTTCTCCCGTGTATCCTTCTTCGTATTCCCAAACATCGTCGGCGTTAATGAGGGGAACGGAACTATTTAAAAGAACTTCAACTTTTTCGTTGTTGTAAATTTCTTCAATGAACGGTAGTCTTCTAAGCTCCTCTACTTCGTTTTTGGTGATGTCCAAAGAAACTCCGTGGAAAGCGTTTTGGAACTCTCCTCTTGCTTTTTCTTCAAAATCGGAGATGATGCTTTCTATGCTGGAGATGTTGGAAGAAAAGTCTTCCTTGAAGGCGGCGTATTGTTTTTCAATTTCGTTTTGTGCCATTGTCCCTGTAAAAAGCATTTCTGTTTCTCTTTGTTTAACACCGAAAGGATCTCCTTTAAACTGTACTATGTATCCTCTTTTCTCTTTTGTTTCTTCTGAGAGAGTTTGGTGCTCTCTTTCTTCTTCCACTACTACTTCTTTCTTATCTTCTTTTTCTTCGTCTTTGATTATCTCGTTAAGTTTTTTCCTTGTTGAGGGTCCTACAAACCCTGTTCCTTGTGTTAGGTTAAAGGGAGAGAGTACTTCTTCTTTGTACTTTTCTTGAAATCTTTTTACAGCTTCCTTGGTTAGGTTTCCAAAGTAATCGGTTTCGTTTCCGGGAGAGCCGTATCCTGTTTGAGCCACCCTTGTTT
>PWJI01000027.1 GCA_003560095.1 Candidatus Nealsoniibacteriota bacterium | reverse complement strand
TCTCTTTGTTTTATTTTTAAAAATTGTCGGGCCGGCGGGATTTGAACCCACGATCTCACGCACCCCATGCGCGCGCCCTAAGCCGCTAGGCCACGGCCCGTATATCAACATTCAGAGCCAAACTTTTTTAATCTATTATACTCTCTCATTCTCAATCCCAAAAATTTCCGAACCGGAGTTGTTTTTAAATAATTTTCTCTACGCTTGGCATCTTTTTTATTTTTCATTCTTGCCTAATGTTTTAATGCACTTGGTGCAGGCAAGCACTTTTTTTCCAGCGTGAGCTTTGAAGTTTTTTCTTTTAACGTCCTGCGGAATGTTTGTTTTTTGGAGATTAGGACGCTTTCTTTTTTTAGGAGTAGGATTGTATTGCGACATCAGTTTTTTTCTGGCACTCTCCATTAACGATTTTTTGTCGCATATTTCGCATGTTCTTGGCATTTTACTAAACTATTTATTTTATCATCTAACTAAAACCTGTTACTTTTGGGATGTAACGGCTATATTATATCTGAAATAATTATTTTTTCAATAGCACGTAAATAATTTGTAATTTAGCAGACAAGAGAGGAAAGGGGTGGTAATCAAAAAATAATGTTTGTAATTATTGATTTTTTTTGATACTATTAGGGACTATGGACTTACAAGGAATACTATTTATTTATATAGTGATAATACTTTCAGCGGTTTTTCACGAATATGCTCACGCGTTGGTGGCTTTTTCGCTTGGAGACCCTACGGCAAAAAACGAGGGAAGGTTAACACTAAATCCAATACCCCATATGGATCCTTTTGGCACAATTCTTTTGCCACTTCTTTTGCTTTCTATAGGAGGTGCTTTTATTGGCTATGCAAAACCCGTTCCTTATAATCCTTATAACCTTAGAGATCAGGTTTACGGTCCGGTGAAAATAGCCTTGGCAGGGCCGGCATCCAATTTTGCCATTGCTTTTATTTTTGCAATGACTTTGCGCTTTATTTCGATGGAAGCTATTTTGATAGAGCTTTTTTCTCTCGTGGTTTTTGTGAATATTTTTTTGGGGCTTTTTAATCTTATTCCCATTCCCCCTCTTGACGGATCAAAGATACTACACTTGTTTTTTCCACGAATTTTTTCTTATCTTGGAGGACCCGGAAGTATTATTTTGGCCTTAATGCTAGCATTCTTTTTGATTGGTCCGATAGCTAGATTTTTGTTTATTATTTTAACAGGGATTCGTTTTTAAAGAATAAAAGCTTATCACAGACAAGCTTTGCTTTGAAAAAGTCAAAAGAAAAGATATTACGAGATGCTAATTTTTTATCTTTTCTATTTTTGTTATTTTTTACTACGATAGTTACATTTCAAGCAAACAAGAGAAACACTAAAAACACTTTCTCCCATTAGTGGATTTCTTAAAAGATAGAGAGATAAATTGTTGTTGCAAGAAGGGCACCCTTTTTCTCCCTTTTGATTTAATTCTTTTATGATATCGTTACTCCCTTCTATATCAGGGTTTAGTGGAATGATATATGCTTTTTGTTCCTTAAGGTAGTTTTTTATTCTAAATGCAACATCACGAGGAGATTCCGAATGCCCAACAACGAAATCTCTTGCCTCATAATCCATTGCTTTTTCTCGATGCTCGCTTGAACCGCTTCGAGAATAAATAATTACCGGAATTCTATTTATTCTTGAATCTTCTTTGATTTTTTTGATTAATTCAAAACCATCTATTTCTTCAAGACTTACATCGGCTAGGACCAAGTCAGGAGAGTCTCTTTTTATAACTTCCAGAGCCTCTTTTCCGTTATTCACAACACCTACTTGAAAACCCTCTCGCAAAAAATTTTCTTTAAATGTTTCTGAAGTAAAACTACTTGACAAGGCGATGAGTATTTTTTTCATAAAGAATATTGATATGTTTTTTACTTTAATTCTTTGCGCTTTCTTTGTTATTTTTCGGTATTTCATGATAACATAACATTAATAAAAATTCAAAAAAATTATTAATTTTTTTATCTCAGTTAAATTCAATCTTTTAATGATTTGACATTTTATTTTTTTTATGTAATATAGGCAAGCAGAGGTTATACAAGCCTTGAAGGTTTGTTTTTTTAATTGCAGAAAATCACAAGAAATATGCCGACAATAAATCAACTTATAAAAAAAGGAAGAAAGAAACAGAGAAAGAAAGACAAGTCTCCTGCTCTTTCCTTTGGTTTTAACAATGTAAAAAACAGGAAATCATATTACCCCTCTTCCTTTAAAAGAGGAGTTTGTGCCAAGGTAACTACTGTCACTCCTAAAAAACCTAACTCCGCTCTTCGTAAAGTGGCAAGAGTTAGAGTTTCAAATGGTGCAGAGGTAACTGCTTACATCCCCGGCGAGGGACATAAGCTTCAGGAGCACTCCGTTGTTCTTATAAGAGGAGGTAGAGTTAAGGATCTTCCCGGTGTAAGATACCATGTGGTAAGAGGAACTCTTGATACTACCGGTGTAGAAGGAAGAAAAGGGTCAAGAAGTAAGTACGGAACAAAAAAAGAAAAGAAGTAAAGCAATTTTAATACTGCAAACTTAAAAATAAAGCAGATTTTTTTATTAACCAAGTACTATGTTTGAGGAAACAGGAAAAAAAAGTTATAAACTTCAACCAATTAGCTCCGATCCGCTTTATGACAGTGTGATGGTTTCCAAGTTCACAAACCATGTGATGCGTAAGGGGAAAAAGGATATAGCAAGAAAAATAGTTTATAAATCTTTTGAAAATATAAAGAATAAAGAAAAAAAGGATCCTTTAGAGGTTTTTAATTCTGCTATTTTAAACGTTTCTCCCGAAATGGAGGTGCGTTCAAAGAGAGTAGGTGGTGCGACTTATCAAGTTCCGATGAAGGTAAATAAGAAAAGGGCAATGAGTTTGGCGATGCGTTGGATAATTGGATCGGCAAAAAATAAAAAAGGAAAAGCGATGATTGAAAGACTTTCTGATGAAATTATGAGTGCCTCTAAAAACGAAGGAGAGGCAGTCAAGAAAAAAGAAACAATGCACAAGATGGCAAAAGCCAACAAAGCCTTTGCTTATTTGGCAAAGTAGCCAATCTTAAATATTTTAAATTTAAACTTACAGTTTTATAAAAAAACAAAAACATGCCCAGAGAATATCCAATAGATAGGTATAGAAATATAGGTATTATCGCCCATATAGATGCCGGTAAAACCACTGTTACGGAGCGGATTCTTTTTTATACCGGAATATCTCATAAAATTGGAGAAACTCATTCGGGAGAATCGATTATGGATTGGATGGATCAGGAAAAGGAAAGAGGAATAACTATCACATCTGCAGCGACTACTTGTTTTTGGGTTCCTTCCGGGATGGAAAAAAACAAAGAAAACGAGTACAGAATAAATATCATAGATACTCCGGGTCACATTGATTTTACTGCTGAAGTGCAAAGATCAATGCGTGTTTTAGATGGTGCTGTTGTTATTTTTGACGGAGTTTCGGGAGTGGAACCTCAATCAGAAACTGTTTGGAGACAGGCAGATAAATACAATGTTCCCAGAATTTGTTTTATAAATAAAATAGACAGAACAGGAGCTTCTTTTGAAGACTCTTTGGATTCCATAAAAGAAAAGCTTACTCCTGATGTTGTACCTATGCAACTTCCTTTTGGAGAAGAAGAAAACTTTAAAGGAGTAATAGATTTAATAAAAAGAAAATTTATTAACTTTGAAGGAGAATTTGGAGAGGTAGTAAAAGAAGAAGAGGTTCCCGAGGAGATGAAAGAGAAGGTTGAACAGTGGAGGTCTGATATGATTGAAAAAATAATAACGGAAGACGAAGAGCTTTTTGAAAAGTATATGGCAGGAGAGGAGGTTACACAAGAAGAGATAAAAAAAGTTTTAAGGAAAGCTGTTTTAAAGTATAAGGCAGTTCCTCTTTTTTGCGGAACGGCTCTAAAAAACAAAGGAGTACAGCCTGTCTTAGATGCTATTTGCAATTATTTTCCCTCACCTACCGATCTTCCTGCTGTTGAGGGAGTTGATCCAAAAACCAACGAACCCGCAAAAAGATCCCTTTCAGACGAAGAGCCTTTTTCCGCGCTTTCTTTTAAGTTGGCAAATGATCCGTATGTTGGAAGCCTTACTTTTTTGAGAGTTTATTCAGGAAAGCTTTCAAGTGGGTCTTACATTTTAAATGCGAATACCGGCAAAAAAGAACGTATTAGTAGAATATTAAGAATGCACGCCGATCAAAGAGAAGAACTTAAAGAAATTTATGCCGGAGACATTGTTGCTGCGGTAGGACTTAAGGGGACATCTACCGGACATACTTTGTCCGATGAAAATTGTCCTATTGTCCTAGAGGATATTGCATTTCCTGAGCCTGTTGTTTCTATTAGAGTGGAGCCCAAAACAAGAGAAGATCAGGAGAAAATGAGTGTTGCTCTCCGAAGACTTTCAGAAGAAGATCCTACTTTTCGCGTTGAAGGAGATTCAGATACAGGAGAGACAATAATTTCCGGAATGGGCGAGCTTCATTTGGATATTATTATTGATCGTTTAAAAAGAGAGTTTAAGGTTGATGCTCAAGTGGGGCAACCACAAGTTGCTTACAAGGAAACAATTAGAAAATCTGCAGATGAGGAAGGGAAGTATATTAAACAAAGTGGAGGAAGGGGGCAATACGGACATGTTAAGCTTCGTATTGATCCGTTCCCCGAGGCAGGAGATAATTTGGAATTTGTTGATGAGATTAAAGGAGGAATAATTCCTCAAGAATTTATTCCTGCAGTAGAAAAAGGGATAGAAGAAGTAATGGATGAAGGAGTGCTTGCAGGTTACCCAATTGTCAACATTAAAGCATCTCTTTATGATGGTTCTTTTCATGAAGTTGATTCTTCCAAAATGGCTTTTAAGCTTGCAGGATCAATCGGATTTAAAGAAGCTTACAGAAAAGCCGATCCTGTTATGCTAGAGCCTTTTATGAAAGTTGAAGTGGTTATTCCCCCAGAGTATTTGGGAGATGTGATGGGTGATATTTCTTCCAGAAGAGGTGAAATAGATTCTACCAAAGAGACAAAAGGAAAAAGATCGCAGAAAATTATTCGTGCAAAAGTTCCTTTAGCGGAAATGTTTGGTTATGTAACAACACTTAGATCTCTTACCAAGGGAAGAGGTAATTATTCAATGGAGTTTGATAGCTACAAGGAAGTTCCCCATAATATCGCACAAGAGATTATTGAAAAAGGAAATTAGTAAACTTTTTCCTTATGGACTTTTTTAAAAAAATGTTGTAATATTAGAGAGTTAAATAAAATATTTAAAAGCTAAAATAATTATTAATCATTAAAAGTTAAAAAATATGGCTAAAGAAAAATTCGAAAGAGGGAAACCTCATCTTAACGTAGGAACCGTTGGTCATGTTGATCACGGTAAAACAACTCTTACTGCTGCAATTATTAATACTTTGCACTTAAAGGGTGGTTCCGGCAAAAAAACAAGTGTTGCCGAAATTGATTCTGCTCCAGAAGAAAAAGCAAGAGGTCTTACAATTTCTATTTCTCATCGAGAATACGAAACGGAAAAAAGACACTATGCGCACATTGATTGCCCCGGGCATGCGGATTATGTTAAAAACATGATTACCGGTGCTGCGCAAATGGATGGTGGTATTTTGGTTGTTTCTGCTACTGACGGGCCAATGCCTCAAACAAGAGAGCACATATTACTTGCTCGCCAAGTTGGACTCCCTTCTTTAGTTGTGTTTTTAAACAAAGTTGATATGGTTGACGACCAAGAAATGATTGATCTTGTAGAGTCTGAAGTTAGAGAACTTTTAACCCAATATGAATTTCCCGGAGATGAAATTCCTATTATTAAAGGATCTGCTCTAAAAGCATCTGAAGCAACCTCTGCCGATGATGAATCTCTTAAACCAATAGAGGAACTTGTAGAAGCCATGGATAGCTATATTCCTGAGCCAAAAAGAGATGTTGATAAAACTTTTCTTATGGCTGTGGAAGATGTCTTCTCTATTGAAGGGAGAGGTACTGTTGCTACCGGAAGAATTGAAAGAGGAGTTATTAACTCCGGAGATGAGGTAGATATTGTTGGTCTTCGCGATACTTCCAAAACCACAATTGTAAGCATTGAAATGTTTAACAAGAGTCTTGACAGAGGAGAAGCGGGAGATAATGCAGGCCTTTTACTTAGAGGAACAAAAAAAGATGATATTGAAAGAGGTCAAGTTCTTGCAAAGCCAGGATCGATTACCCCTCACACCGAGTTTGAAGCAGAAGTTTATATTCTCGGCAAAGATGAAGGAGGAAGACATACACCTTTCTTTAAAGGGTATAAACCACAATTTTATATGAGAACCACTGATGTTACCGGAGAAGTTGAGCTTCCTGAAGGAACAGAAATGGTTATGCCGGGAGATACGGCAAATTTGAAAGTAAAACTTATTGCTCCCATTGCTCTTGAAGAAAAACAAAGATTTGCTATCAGAGAAGGAGGAAGGACCGTTGGAGCGGGAGTTGTAGGAAAGATTATTAAGTAGAATTTAAAACCCCATCAAAATTAAACCCTAATCTAATATTTAAAAAAGCGATTAGGGTTTAAATTTGGGAATTAGATAAAGATTTAATGGCCAAAGAGAAGGAAGTAAAATCAAAAATTCGTATTCGTCTTCGTGCTTATGATCACAAGGTAATTGATACAAGCGCAAGACAAATTATTGATACGGCTTTAAGGTACGGTAGTGAAATTTCGGGACCAACCCCCCTTCCTACGGAAATAAAGAAATATACCGTAAATCGTTCCACTTTTGTTCATAACAAATCAAAGGAACAATACGAAGTGAGGGTTCATAAAAGAATTATAGATATTCTTAATCCCGGGCCGAAAGTTCTTGATGCGCTTCGGAATTTGACGCTACCGACAGGAGTGAATATTGAAGTGAAGATGTAAAAGTTTAATTCTTTACGGTTAGCCGTTTTTTAGGATAGTCGGAAAAACTGGGCTATCACCCGGTTTTTCGTTTTGTATTTTAAGCAAAAATATTATTAAAAAAATAAAACAAAAGAAGTAATATTTTAGTGGGATGAAATTAATTATTGGGAAAAAATTGGGAATGACGCAAGTCTATGATGAAAAAGGGAACATGCTTCCCGTTACTTTGGTTGAGGCTGGTCCGTGCGTGGTAACGGATGTAAAAAACAAAGAAAAAGACGGGTATGACGCAGTGCAAATTGGATTTTCGAAAATAAAAGAAGGAAAAGAAAAAAAGCCACAAAAAAACAAGCCTTACCGTCATTTAAGAGAAGTAAAAGGAAAATTTGATGCTTCACTAAAAGATGAGTTTTTTGCGGATATTTTTTCTCCGGGAGATCTTGTCAAAATTCGTGGAATATCAAAAGGAAAAGGTTTTTCGGGAGTAATGAAGAGACATAATTTTAGTGGTGCCGGAACTTCTTCCCACGGAACCAAACATAATGACAGGAAAGGGGGTTCTATCGGATCCATGTTTCCTCAAAAAGTAAAAAAAGGAAAAAAGATGGCCGGAAGAATGGGCTCTGAAAGAGTAACGGTAAAAAATTTGAAAATAATGAGCGTTGACAAAGAAAAAAATGTTGTTGCGATAGGAGGAGCTCTTCCTGGGAAAAACGGAGGAATTTTAACTATAGAAAAGATATGATTAAAGCGGAAAAATACAATACGAAAGGAGAAAAAAAGGGAGAATTAAATCTTCCTAAAAGCATTTTTGATGTTAAAATTAATTCAGATTTAATTTATCAAGTGTTGCGGTCACAGTCTCTTTCAAGGAGGCAATCTACTGCTCATAGCAAAGATCGTTCCGAGAAAAGAGGAGGAGGAAGAAAGCCCTGGAGACAAAAAGGAACCGGAAGAGCAAGGCACGGGTCAAGAAGATCTCCGATATGGAAAGGAGGAGGTGTTACTTTTGGACCAAGAAAAGAAAGAAATTTCAAGAAAAAAATAAATAAAAAAGCAAAAAGACTAGCAACTTTTATGGTTCTTTCGGGAAAGAAAAAAGAAAACTTAATCTTTTTTGTAGAAGGACTTGACATTAAGGAACCAAAAACAAAAGAGATGCGAGAGTTTTTGAAAAATACTTTTTGTGACAAAAGTACACTCATTGTGCTTCCGGAAATGAATAAAAATTTAATTCTTGCCACAAGAAATATTGAAAAAGTAGATACTATTCAGGCAAAAGATATTAACGCTCTCGATCTTCTTTCCTATAAATACCTAATTATGCCCGAAGAGGCAGTTGACATTATTAAAGAAAATTTCAAGCCAAAAGAAGTGCAGATAGAAGAAGAAAAACCTACCAAGAAAACTTCCACAAAATCTGTAAAAAAAGATAAAGAATAGTTTGATTTTGTAAATTTTATGAATAGTGAAAAGAAAAAAAGCAAAGAAGAAGGCAAAAAAGAGAACATTAAGTATGTTTTAAAAGGAACTCACATTAGTGAAAAGGCAACTGATTTGGCTCAGAGAGGATTTTATGCATTTAAAGTGGAAAAAAACGGAAACAAGAGAGAGATAAAAGAAGAAATTGAGAAAAAATACAAAGTTAATGTTGAAAAGGTAAGAATAATTAATGTTCCCTCGAAAAAGAGGAGAACGGGAAGAATTGAAGGAATAAAAAGAGGGTACAAAAAGGCGGTTGCAAAGCTCAAAGAAGGAGATTCAATAGACTTAGGTCTTTAAGTAAAGTTAATTTGACAATTTTTTCATTAAGGTGTAAAATACACCGCATCGATGCTATAGAAATTATACTGTCTTATCTTCAAAAGAGGAATTGAAGATAGTGTTTTTTTTGCCAAAAAATATTGGCTATTGTTTTATGAATTTGAAAGCAAAAAAAAGAAAAAAATTGATTACTCCCGTTAAAAAACACGCGGGAAGATCCAATCAGGGTAAAATTACCGTAAGGCACAGAGGGGGAGGCGCAAAGCGCCTTTACAGAGTGGTTGAGTTTGGACAAGATCCTGTTGATATTCAAGGAGAGGTTGTTTCTTTAGAATATGATCCCGGAAGAACGGCAAATATAGCACTTGTAAAATACGAGAACGGGGCATTAAAATATATTATTGCTCCCCAGAAAATAAAAGAAGGAGATAAAGTGATTACTTCAAAGAAGGCGGAAATTAAGCCGGGAAATAGAATGATGTTGAAAAATATACCCGTGGGAACGGTTGTGCACAATATTGCCCTTCATCCTGACGGAAAAGGAAAAATAGTTCGCAGTGCCGGTTCCGGAGCAACAGTTCTTGCTCAAGAAGAAAAAATGACACACCTTAGAATGCCTTCCAGAGAAGTTCGTAAAGTTGTTAGTGACTGCTTTGCAAGCATTGGAGAAGTATCTAATCCCGAGCATCGGTATAAAAAAATCAAGAAAGCGGGAATAAAAAGAAAAATGGGAAGAAGGCCTGTTGTAAGAGGCTCGGCAATGAATCCCGTTGATCATCCTCACGGAGGTGGGGAGGGGAAAGCACCAATCGGGATGCCTTCTCCAAAGACTCCTTGGGGCAAAAAAGCACGTGGAGTTAAAACAAGAAAGAGAAAGCAAACCGATAGATATATTGTCAAAAGAGCTGCAAAGAAAAGAAGAGGAAAGAAATAAAGATTTAATTTAAATCAAAAAATAAGAAAAAATATTTGATAAAATAAAAACATGGCAAGAAGTTCAAAAAAAGGTCCACATATTGACGAAAAGTTAGTGAAAAAAGTTGAAAAACTTCCTCAGGGAGATAAGACGGTTATTAAAACTTGGTCAAGAAGTGCTGTGATTACTCCGGAAATGATTGGATATACTTTTGGAGTTTATAACGGTAAAGAGCACATAACCGTTTATGTTAATGAAGAGATGGTAGGCCACTTATTGGGAGAATTTTCACCTTCTAAAAAATTCGTCAGGCACGGAGGAAAAATGCAAAGAGATTTAGAAAAGAAAAAGTAGTAAAAAGAATATTTTAAAGACATGTCTGTAAAAGCAAAACTTAGATATACAAGAATTTCCCCTCGAAAGGTTCGTTTGGTAGCTGATCTTGTGCGTGGATGTCATGTTAATGATGCGGAAAAGATACTTCAATTTACAATAAAAAGAGCCGGCAATCCTGTTTTAAAGCTTTTAAAGTCGGCAATTGCCAATGCGGAAAATAATTTTAATTTAAAAAAAGAAAATCTCTATATTGATGAAATAAAAGTTGACGGAGGGCCAATTATTAAAAGATTTAGGGCTCGTGCAAGAGGAGCAGCTTACCCTATAGAGAAAAAGACTTCACATATCTCCATATCTTTAAAAGAAGGAGAAGGAGAGAAAGAAACAGAAAAAAGCCTAAAAAAGAAAAAAGAAAAGATTGAAAAAGTTTACAGCAAAGAAAGACCAAAAGAAGAAAAAACAAATCAGCCAAAAGCGAAAAGAAACATTGAAAAAGAACAAGCAAAAGAAACAGGCAGAGAGTCAAAAGGAGAAAAGAAGCAAATTTTTAGAAGAAAATCAATATAAATCATAAAAAAATGACACACAAAGTCCATCCGAAAATATATCGTGTAGGAATTTCCAAAAACTGGAACTCAAAAGGGTTTTACGAAAAAGACTTTGCCAAATTTTTGAAAGAAGATTACCAGATAAGATCCTTTTTAAGGGAAGTGTTGAGAGAAGTGAGTGTGGAAAAAATTGAAATTGAACGTTCTGCCGATGAGGTGGGTGTTGTCATTTACAGTTCCAGACCGGGACTTATTATCGGAAGAGGAGGAGAAGGGGTAAAGATGTTAAAACAAAAAATAGAAAAAAAATTAGGACTTACCTCCAAGGAGAGCAAAAGAAAGATTCGTTTAGAGATAAAAGAAGTAAAAGATCCTTGGCTTTCAGCACCTCTTGCAGCTCAAGATATTGCAAGACAGCTTGAAAAAAGACTTCCCTACAGAAAGGTTGTCAAGCAAGCTTTGCATAAAATGGCAATGCATAAGGAAGTTGAAGGAGTAAGAATACAAGTCAGTGGAAGACTTAACGGAATAGAGATTGCCCGAAGTGAATATTTTCAAGAGGGAAAATTAAAAAGAGAAACTCTTCGTGGAAATATTGATTACGGCTTTGAGATGGCAAGGTGTCCTTATGGTGCAATTGGAGTAAAGGTATTTATTTATAAAGGAGAAGTGTTTGACAATTAAAAAACACTTCAAGTAGATTTGTTAGAGAAATATTATGCTGTTTCCTAAAAAAGTAAAGCACAGAAAACAAAGAAAAGGCAGAATAAAAGGAGTTGCCAGAAAAGGTTTCCTTGTCAATTTTGGGAATTATGGATTAAGTGCTCAAGAAAACGGCCATATAAGCTCCAGGCAAATAGAGGCTTCGCGAAGAGCAATTATTCGTTACCTGAGAAAAGGAGGAAAAATGTGGATAAGAGTTTTTCCCGACAAACCAATTACAAGAAAAGGACAAGAAGTTCCCATGGGAGGAGGAAAGGGTGCTGTAGATCATTATGCTGCTGCGGTAAAAAAAGGAAGAGTTATCTTTGAAATTGACGGAATACCCGAAGAGAAAGCTCGAGAAGCTTTAAGAAAAGCCGGAGACAAGATATCCGTAAAAACAAAATTTGTAACAAAATAAATTTTATTTCGATGAAAACGAAAGAAATAAGAAAAAAGAATAGAGAAGAATGCGTGAAATTGCTTTTTGAAAAGAAAAAGAGGCTTCATGATATTCGTTTTTTAAAGGGAGATTTAAAGTCTAAAAATACGAAAGAAGCATTTAATTTGAAAAAAGATATCGCAAGAATAAAAACAATATTAAAAGAAACAAAGGAAAATGATAAATAAATTACAAGGAAAAGTTGTTTCCGATAAAATGAATAAAACTGTTGTGGTTGAAGTAGAGAGAGTGAAAGAGCATCCTCGTTACAAAAAGAGGCATAAGATTCACAAGAGATACAAAGCACATGATGAAAGTGAAAAATATAGTGTTGGAGATAAAGTTGTAATCGAAGAGTGCAGACCGATAAGCAAAGATAAAAGATGGAGAGTAACAGGAAAGGTTGATGAAAAGTCTTAAAAAAGAGAAAAAGGTATAACTTTAAGCTATCAAGTATTTTAATATAGCGAATTCTTTTACCAAATAAATATCCATGATTCAAACAGAAACATTATTAAAAATTGCCGATAATGCAGGAGCGAAAGAAATTCAGTGTTTTCGGGTTCTTGGAGGAACGCGAAAAAGATATGCGAGGGTGGGAGATGTTATTGTTGCGTCTGTGAAAAAAGCGGAACCCAGAAAAACAGTCAAAAAACATGACGTTGTTCGTGCGGTTATTGTGCGCCAAAAATATAATTATCGCAGAAAAGACGGAACGTATATTCGTTTTGACGAAAATGCCGCGGTTGTTTTAGACGGAAAAACGAAAAAACCCAAAGGAGGAAGAATTTTTGGCCCTGTTCCAAGAGAGCTTGCCGAAAAAGGGTTTAAAGAGATAATAACAATGGCTAAAGAGGTAGTGTAAAAATATGCTTATAAAAAAAGGAGATACAGTTTTAATAATTGCAGGAAAAGACCGAGGAAAAAAAGGAAAGGTCCTTCACGCTTTCCCCAAAGAGAGCAAGGTTTCTGTTGAGGGGGTAAATTTGCTTAAAAAGCATGTCTCTCCCGACAAGCAAAAACATCAACAAAAAGGGAAGAAAGTTGGTCAAATAGTTGAATTTCCAGCTCCTGTTTCCGTATCCAATGTTAAAATGCTTTGTCCAAAGTGTGATAGAGGTACAAGAGTGGGAAAAGAAAAAAAAGTGAGAACTTGTAAAAAATGTAACCAAAAGATATAATGGCGAGTCTAAAAGAAAGATACAAAAAAGAAATTATCCCTGAACTTAAAAAAGAGTTGGGTTTTGATAATATTTTTCAATGCCCCGGACCCGAGAAGGTAGTTGTTAATGTTGGAATAGGTAATTTTGTTGTTAAAGATTCTTCCAGAAGAAAGGAGGTTATTAAAAAAGTTAAACACGATCTTGCGCTTATTACCGGGCAAGAGCCTCAAATAAGACCGGCAAAAAAATCTGTATCTGGATTTTCTTTAAGAGAAGGAATGCCTGTAGGAGTTAGAGTTACTCTAAGAGGAGAAAGAATGTACCATTTTTTAGAGAGGCTTATTAATATAGTTTTCCCCAGGATTAGAGATTTTCAAGGAATAAAGATTTCTTCTGTTGATAGCAAGGGAAATCTTACTGTCGGAATTCACGAGCAGCTTGTTTTTCCTGAAGTTCCTGCAGATGAAACGGATTTCTTCTTTGGTATGGAGATAAGTATTGCTACTTCTGCAAAAAACAAAGAAGAGGGAGTTCTTTTGCTTAGAAAAATGGGGATTCCTTTGCAAAATAAAGAAGAAAAGTCAAAAAAGAAATAATTTTTAAAATAGCAGGCAGAAATTACCAATATTTATTATGGCCAGAAAAGCAAAAATAGAAAAATCAAAACAAAAGCCCAAATTTGCCACTAGGCATGTCAGGAGGTGCTTTAAGTGTGGAAGAGAAAGGGGTGTAATGCGAAAATTTGAACTTTGCAGGATTTGTTTTCGGGAAATGGCAAATAACGCAGAGATACCCGGGATCAGAAAATCAAGCTGGTAAAGGGAGGAAAAATGCAAGTGCGAAGATAAAAACCCAAGTAAATAAAAAGTCACAATTTTTCAAACTTTACAAAATTTTTAATATATTTTTTAGAATTTAGAGTTTATAAACTTATGTATACAGATCCAATAGCAGACATGTTAAATAGAATTCGTAACGCGCAAGCCGTTGAAAAGAAATCGGTTGATATTCCCTTTTCCATGATTAAGATGGGAATTGCAAAAACTATGGAAAAAGAGGGTTTGCTTGAAAAAATAACACTAAAGAATAAAGAAAAGAAACGTTTAATAAATATTGCCCTTAGATATGAAAATAATGAGCCGGTAATTAATGAGCTTACAAGAATTTCTTCTCCCGGACAAAGAATATATAGAAAAAGCAAAGAGATAAGAAAAGTAAAAGGAGGAAGAGGGGTATCCATTCTTTCTACCTCAAAAGGTGTAATGGAAGGAGGCGAAGCCAAGAAAAAAGGACTTGGAGGAGAAGTTTTATGTGAAATATGGTAAAAGATAGGATAAGAAAATTAACTTACAATATAAATCTTTAGAAGCAAAGCTATGTCTAGAATAGGAAAAAAACCAATTAAAATACCTCAAGGAGTAACCGTTACGATAGGTGAGGGAAAAGTTACTGTTAAAGGAAGTAAGGGAGAGCTTTCTCTTGATGTACCGCGTGAAATTGAGGTCAAAACCCAAGAAGAAGAGGTTTTGGTCAGCAAAAAACAGGAAAATAAAAA
The DNA here is from genome assembly GCA_003560095.1 of Candidatus Nealsoniibacteriota bacterium. Classification (GTDB taxonomy): domain Bacteria; phylum Patescibacteriota; class Minisyncoccia; order Minisyncoccales; family PWPS01; genus PWHW01. The sequence goes on along the minus strand of PWJI01000027.1, from coordinate 3,397 downwards.
ATCCAAAGCTCTTTGGGGAACTGTGAGATCTTTAGTTTTTAATATGATAAAAGGTGTTAGTGAAGGATATAGCAGAGATCTTCAAATAAAAGGAGTCGGTTACAGGGCTGAGTTGCAGGGAGAAAAGCTTGTTCTTAAGGTTGGTTTTTCTCATCCGATAGAAATAGAAAAAGTTGAAGGAATTGATTTTAACGTTGTAAAAGACATAATAAACGTCTCCGGAATTAAAAAAGACTTAGTAGGGAGAGTTGCTTCGGAGATTAGAAGCATCCGTCCTCCCGAGCCTTACAAGGGAAAGGGAATAAGATATAAAGATGAAGTTATTTCTATGAAAGAAGGGAAAAAGAGTGCAGGAAAGTAATCTGTAATCATGAAAAATATTTTCTAAAATCATTATGACGGACAAAGAAAAATTAAAAAAAAGACATAGAGCAATAAGGAAGCGTATTTTCGGAACAAAAGAGAAGCCGCGAATGCAAGTTTTTCGCTCCCTTAATCATATTTATGTTCAGTTTATTGACGATGAAAACGGGAAAGTAATTTTGGAAGAAAACGACGTTAAAGATAAAAAAGGAAATAAATCCGAGCGCGCTCTTGAGGTTGGAAAAAGAGCTGCCAAGAAAGCAAAAGAAAAAAATATAAAAAAGGTTGTTTTTGATAGAAAAGGATATCTTTACCACGGAAGAGTGAAGGCTGTTGCTCAAGGTGCTCGAGAAGAGGGTTTGGATTTTTAATTTAAAAAATTGCGGATAAAAAATAAAACAAAGAAAAATGCGTAACGAAGCAAAGAAAAGAGAAATTAAAAAAGAGTACGAAAACGAAGTACTTGACATAAGTAGAGTGGAGAGAATGACTGCTGGAGGAAGAAGATTAAGGTTTCGCACCTTGGTTATTGTTGGTAATAAAAAAGGAAAAGTAGGTGCGGGAACGGCTAAGGGTCACGATGTTCAGCAATCAATAGAAAAATCAACCAAAAAAGCCGAAAAGTCCGCTGTTAAGGTACCGATTGCAAAAGGAGGAACAATTCCTCATGAAGTAAAAGCAAAATATGGTGCCGCAGTTGTTCTTTTAAAGCCTCAGTCGGAAGGTAGGGGGCTTGTTGCCGGAGGAACTGTAAGATCCATATGTTCTATGGCGGGAATAGAAAATATTTCAGGAAAGCTTTTGGGAAATACCAGAAATAAGTTAAATAATGCAAAAGCAACAATTAAAGCGCTGCAAATGTTAAAAGGATTTTCTACAGGAGAAGAATCAAAAGAAAAAGAGGAAGAAAGCAAGAAAACGGAAGAAAAAGAGGAAGAAAGCAAAAAAACGGAAGAAAAAGAGAAAGAAGAGAAAAAAACAAACAATAAGGAAAATAAAGAAAAAAAGGAAAGTAGCAAAGAAAAAAATTCCTTAAAAGAAGAAAAAAATAAACCGGCAGAGAAGAAGAAAAAGCCGGAAACAAAAAATGCAAATTCACGAACTAAAGCCAAAAAATAAACCGAAAAAAAAGAAACGCATAGGAAGAGGAGGAAGTAGAGGAACTTTCTCGGGAAGAGGCGTGAAGGGCCAAAAAGCAAGAGCGGGTGCAAAAATGCAACCAATGGTAAGAGAGCTTCTTAAGCGTTATCCTAAATTAAAAGGATATAAAAATTCTCCCTTGACTTCTTTTTGCGTAATTAATGTTTCTGATTTGGAGAAATTTTTCAAAGATCAGTCCGAGGTTAACCCTTCTTCTTTAACCAAGGTTGGCCTTTTAAAGAAAAGCAAAAGAGACCCGGTTAAAATTTTAGGGAAAGGAGAAACGAAAAAAAAGTTTTTTGTGAAAAAATGTCTTGTTTCTGAAAGTGCCAAAGAAAAAATTGAAAAAGCGGGAGGAAAAGTTGAAAAAATTACAAAGGGAAAAACACAAAATAAAAAAGAGGAGGAAAAGACCAAAGCTCCTCAAAAGAAAGGTAAAAAAACAGAAACTACAAAAGATAAGCAAAAAAAAGAGAAGAAAGGAGAAGATAAAACATCAAAAAAGAAATAGAGCGTATTGCTTAAATTTTAATTATGTTTGAAAAAATTATAAAAATATTTCAGGTACCGGAGCTAAGAAAGAAGATACTTTTTGTATTGGGTGCTTTTGCCGTATTTAGGTTAATGGCAAATGTGCCCATGCCGGGATTTGATTCGGGCAAAATGGAGGAACTTTTTGCTCAATTTCAGATGTTTCAGTTTGCCGATCTCCTCGTAGGGGGGACGTTAGATCAGTTCTCTATTGTGATGCTTGGACTGGGACCTTACATTACCTCGGTGATTGTAATACAACTTTTAACACTTGTTTGGCCCAAATTGCAGAAAATGTATCGGGAAGAAGGTGATGCAGGGCGTCAAAAAGTAAATCAATACGGTAGACTAATGACAGTTCCTTTTGCTATCGTGCAAGGATACGGAATGCTTATGCTTTTTCAAAGCCCGGAGGTCCAGATTATCCCTCCACTGGGGTTTTTTGAAACAGTAAATATTTTAGCCGTTATTACGGCGGGAACACTTTTGCTTATGTGGATAGGAGAACTTGTTACCGAGCGTGGAATAGGTAACGGAGTATCTCTTCTTATTTTTGCCGGAATTATTTCCGCTCTCCCAAGAAGTGTTCTTCAGATGATAATGGACTTGGAGTACGATGCAGGAGCTATTATTATGTATGCACTGCTCTTTTTGGCAATTCTTTTAATTCTTGCGGGCGTTGTTCATGTTAACGAAGCCAGAAGAAACATCCCGGTTTCTTATGCCAGAAGGGTAAGAGGAAGAAAGATTTACGGAGGAGCATCTACTTATTTGCCTCTTAGCCTTAATCCTGCAGGAGTAATTCCGATTATTTTTGCCATGTCTATGGTTGTTCTTCCATCAATGCTTGTTGGTTTTCTTACCGGAGTTGAGGGAGTAATAGGAAGTGCTGCAAAAGTAGTGTCTGATTTTCTTGAAATGACCGTTATATACGGAGGATTGATTTTTATATTAGTTTGCCTTTTTACATATTTTTACACAGCTGTTACATTTGACCCTAAAAATGTTTCTGATAATTTGCAAAAAATGGGAGGGTTTGTTCCGGGAATAAGACCGGGAAAACCTACTGCTAATCATATAAGATATATTTTAAACAGAGTTCTTTTACTTGGAGCTTTGTTTTTGGCGACTATTGCCGTTTTGCCAATGATCGTTCCTTCCATTATAGACTTTGTCGTTGAGGGAAGTACAATAGCCCAAGGAGGAGCATTTGGCTTTCTTATGGGAGGAGCTTCTCTTATCATTATCGTGAGCGTAGTTTTAGAGACTATAAGGCAAATAAACGCTCAACTTCAAATGAGAGAATACGAAACTATCTAGAAAATTTTAACTTTATAGGTTAGAATTATATCTAGAAAAATAT
>PWJI01000010.1 GCA_003560095.1 Candidatus Nealsoniibacteriota bacterium | reverse complement strand
GGATACGGCTCTCCCGGAAACGAAACCGATTACTTTGGAAACCTAACCAAGGAAGCTGTAAAAAGATTTCAAGAAAAGTACAAAGAAGAAGTACTCTCTCCTTTTAACCTAACACAAGGAACAGGATTTGTAGGGCCCTCAACGAGAGCAAAGCTCAGTAAAATAATTGAAGATCAAAAACCTGAACCTGAACCAGAGCCAGATCCTGAACCTGAACCAGAGCCAGATCCTGATCCTGATTCTAAGTTCAAGCTCTCAGATGACCTTAAACCGGGACGATATGTAGAGCGTACCGAGCTATGGAGTCATATTGGTGGAGATTTACTCTACAATTTTAAAAATATGTATAATTTGGATATTCTTCATACTTCGGAAGATACAGATTATCCGTTTAAAGGCTGGTTCTTTGGTTGGGCTAGTGAAATCTGCAATCCTCTATATGATGGCTGTGATGCTATTTTTGCAGCTCGAGCACCAAAAATAGATGGCCCTTGGGAGGTTTATAGTGGAACACAAAATGGTATTTTTCAGTGGGATAAGACAATGACGCCCAGTAAATGGGTTCCGGTAATTGATGGTGGTGATAATATTTTTGATGAGTGGCACACTGGAGATCCTTCGGTTATTAGAGTTGATGGAACTTATTATATGGCTTACAGTGCTAGCGGGCACAATATAGATGGTGTTCCTGCTTGTCATGACGATGATACTGATTCGGACCTTAGTTCTGTGATGGGTGCGTATTCAAGTGATGGAATTAATTGGACTCGTACTAAGGAGCCTATTTTAATTTATGAGGATAATATTGGTCAAAAACCAATAAGCTCAGAAGACCCAGATTGTCATTTTCACCCTGAGGGAATGTATCTTCGTCCTTCGCTTATGTATGAAGATGGAGTGTACAGATTATGGTTTGACGGTATCCATGATTTAACTATTTCAATGCTTTATGCTGAAAATCATGGTGATTTTTATAACATTAATGATTGGAATATTAAGAGAGGCTTAGATAATCCTCTTATTGTTAATTATCCCAATCCAAATGTAATTCGTATAGATGATATTTATTTTGCTTATGCTGATCCTGTGGGATATGGCGAAGGATGGCCGGGAAGAAAAATAGTCGAAGCAATTTCTGTTAATGGAGAGGATTGGGCTTTACTTGGATATATTAGGCATGATAGTGACGTGCAAGCAAATCATGTTCCTGAGGCTTTTGTTAAAGAAGAGGGTGGTAAGAAATGGATATATCTGACTTATGGAGCACAACAACCAACAGAAATTTGTGATTTTTGTTATAAATCTATTCGTATGATGCGACGCCCTATTACGGACGCTGATCTTGAGCGTTATAAAGATATTGCTAAAGAAGCTGATGGCACAGTTCCTTTTGATCCAAAACCTGACCCAAGACCTGACCCGGATCCTGATCCCGATGAAGAAAAAGATTTTACATGTGGTGATTCTTTTGTTGACAATAGAGACGGTGAAAGATATAAAACGGTGAAAATTGGCAATCAGTGCTGGTTTGGCGAAGATTTACGTTATGATTCAGGATGTACTAATAATGAATGGACAACAGGAGCACCCTACAATGCTTGTGCTGCTCAAGGAGGAGGATACGATGGAGTTTTATATCAATGGGGAGCTGTCATGGATGGATCAAGACAAGAAGGAGCTCAAGGAGTTTGCCCGGAAGGATGGAAAGTGCCAAGCGATAGTGAATGGCATATTCTAGAAAGAGAGCTTGCTACCGGAAGCTGTCTTCCCGATAGAGAGTATTGGGGGTGTGACCCTGCCGGAACAAGAATGAAAACCGCAGATTGGGGAGGTAATAATTATTCTAATTTTACAGCTCTTCCCGGAGGTTATCGTACTACTTTTGACGAACTTCAATTTGCTAATAGCGGTGCTCTTTGGTGGACATCTTCTTTGTCAGGAGGTCTTCCTTGGTTTCGTTTTATTCATCGTGATGGTGTTGGTATTCATCGTTATGCTCATCCTCAAGCCGATGGCATGTCAGTGCGATGCATAAAAGACAATTAAATAATTCATAAAAAAGACAGAATTTAATCCATTAGGTTTTCTTGGTTTTCTTGGAGTAATTGACGAAAAATTATACTTTCTAAACCTTTTATTCTTTTTATTGTTTTTGGGAGTTATTCCCTATAAAAGAAAAAAAGAACAAAGAGTCAAAACAAAAACCTAGCTATATTTTATTAAATTATGAATTGGCCAATTATTGTAATTATTGTAACTCAGTTATTGTTTGCAATAGGAGATTTACTGGCAAGAACATATATGTCTAAGTATGGATTTGCTCTTTCGACCTTTCTTAGTGTTTGGTTTTTGGTTTATATTCTAATAAGAACGGTTGCAACATTTGGACAACTGTATGTTTTTACTACAATTGAACTGGGAAGGACTGTTGCTCTCTTTAGTGCTTCCGGAATTATATTAGCTAATCTGCTAGGACTTTTGTTTTTACAAGAAGTTTTATCACCTGCAGCTTATGTTGGGATAATTCTTGCAGTAATTGCTTTTATTATTCTGGCATCAATATGATTTTTTTGTAATAGCCGCAAAACACCATTGAGGCTTGTTTTGTGATATACTTAAATAGTGCAAAGTAAATTAAAAATATAACTAAAGATAACTATGAATAAACAAATATCAACTTTATTAGCAATTTTAATAATTTTATCTGTTGCCGGAGTGGCGGGAGCTAGTGTTTTGTTTTTAGCTCAAGAAGAAAGGGAGGTGAAGAAAGAAGATACAGTGGAAAAAGACGTTGAATCAGAAAAAGAAGATAAAGAAGATATTTTTGTTGATACCATAATGGTTCCCGTTATTGGGGAGCCTGCAGAGGATGTTGATTATGATGATACTCAGGCTATGGAAGAAGCAAGGGAAAAAGGAGATTTTATTGGCTGCGGTGACAAAGTATATTACATAGAAAAAGAAATAGAGCCGACAAATAAGCCACTTGAGGCAATATACTTAGAGCTTTTCAAAGGAGATGAAATAGTTGAAGGAACAGACTATAGTAATCCTCTCTCTTATCACATTAAAGAAAGATCTATTGAAACTGAAAAAAAGACCATTATTGTTGAGCCATTAGAGTTTAATGAAGTTGTTTTAGACGGAAATAAAGCAAGAATTTATCTTAGTGGAGAATATGCGACTATTGGAACATGCGAACCTCCAAGAACTGAAGCGGTTTTGATTTTTGCCGCTCTGCAATATGACTGGATTGATGACGCTATAATATATCTTAATAATGAGAAAATGGAATTTGTTCATGGAGGAGAGGGGGATTAGTGTTGCGAAGTTTTTTATGCAGAAAATATATTCACAGGTGAATGTAGCACATTTAATTGTTTTTATCCTTGGTATTATATAGAGAGCGACATTTGTCCTTAAAAGAGAGTTATTTATTTTTGTATAGAATTATAGAAAAATTATTTCATAACAAATAATTTTCTTAATAAATTAAATTATGAAAAAAAATTTTACCAATTGGGTTGCTTTTATTTTCTATTTTTTCGTGGTGGTAGTTAACTTTTTAGCCAATGCTCTTCCTATAAACAATTTGAGTACGGGAGAAATTTCTGAGCTCTATCCCAATCTTTTTACTCCGGCAGGAATAATATTTTCTATTTGGGGTGTGATTTATCTTCTTCTTTTTGGTTATGTTTTTTATCAGCTAGGCTTTTTCCAAAAAAAGGTAGAAGAAAGGAGAGAAAAACTTTTTCAGAAGATAAATCCTTATTTTATTATTAGTTCAATTGCCAATATTTTTTGGATTTTTGCGTGGCACCATACTTTAGCAGGTTTTTCTGTTGTTTTAATGCTGGTTCTTCTTTTTTCATTAATTAAAATTGCCAACATCTTAAAAGAAGAAAATCTTCCAGAGAGGAAAGATAAATTTTTTATTCTTCTTCCCTTTAGCATTTATCTTGGATGGATTATGGTAGCAACAATTGCCAATATAACAGCTTTTCTTGTAAGCATTAAATGGGATGGATTTGGAATAAGAGAAGAAATATGGACAACAATAATTCTTGTAATAGGAGCATTTATTGGCGTTTTTCGAATGTTTAAAGATAAAAATATTCTTTATGGAATTGTTTTTGTTTGGACTTATTTTGGAATATGGCTTAAACACACCTCCTTGTCTGGCTTTGCAGGGAATTATCCAATTGTAATTTTTACAACCCTTTCTTGTATTGTCTTCCTTTTAATAGCACAACTTTTGATTTCACTTAAAAAAGAGAATAAAAATTAAATTATTTTAGTAAAAGAAGAAAAGAGCGAAAAAAATAAAAGATTATTGCTCAATCAATTACTTAAATTTTTTTAATATTAAAAAAGCGGAAAGATAAATATATTTATGGAAAAGAAAACTTATATTTTGGAAAAAGGAGTGCAATTATTAGTTATTTTTTTGTCTCTATTTGTTATTTTTGGATATCTTTCAATCAGAGCGAGGGTAGATGATTTTACAAGAGAAACTAATCTCAAAATAGAAGAATTAAGCAGTCAAGGGATAGAGGTTGGCGTAGAGATAGAAGAAGATGTTCCAGTTAATCTTTCTGTTTCATTGGAGGATTTATTTGATGCTGAAAAAATTATCCCCAGTGAAGTTTCCTATGATACAACTGTTCCTATAAATAAAAATGTAAGAATAAAAGAAGATTTATCTATTCCAATTGATGTTCCTGCTATAGGGAGGGTGGTTGTAGATGTTCCTATTGATACCGAAATTCAAATTAATGAGGAATTTGAATTTTCAGGAACTGTAAAAATAGATACTTCTCTCTTTGAGGAAATAGGCAGTAATATAGAAATTAACGAAGTTATCCCAGTTCAAGCCTCTTTGAACATAAATGTTTTTCCGGAGGATGAGGACTTGAGTATAGCCACTAAAGAAGCAGAAGACTTTATAAATGGGTTAAGAAAATTATTTTTTCTTAGGAGTTTGTAGTAAAGAAGGAGGTGAATTTATTCAAGGCAAAGAAAGATTCATAGATAAACGAGGCAAGAAAAATATTAACTTGAAAATTGTTTTTTCAATATTTTTTAGTATAATCAAGTAATACAAAATAACTTATCAAATTAAACATGAGTATTTTAAAAAAAATTGTTTTTGTTTTATCAATCATTATTTTTCTCTTTACTTTTTCAGTTTTATCTGCTTATGGAGAAGCTGAGGATTTGGAGAAAAGACTAAGGCAAATAGAAAAGACGGTTAGCAACTTAACAAGAGTTACCAAAATGTCTTTTTCTGCAGAAATACCTGCAGAATTTACTTTTCAAAAGAACCTCTACTTAGGAATGAGAGATAGTGACGTAAGAGAACTACAAAAAGTATTAAACAAAGACCCTCAAACAAGAGTAGCCCAGAGCGGACATGGCTCGTCCGGAAACGAAACCGATTACTTTGGACCTGCAACCAAAGATGCTGTAAAAAGATTTCAAGAAAAATATGAAAGTGAAGTTCTTGATCCTGTAGGAATGGATTCTCCTAATGGTTTTGTGGGAAGTTATACAAGAATGAAACTAAATAGCATTTTAAAAGGAAGCGAGGTAAGAATAAGTTCAAAGATGCTGGAAATGATAGAAGAAGTTAATGTCACTATTAAAGAGATAAAAAAAAGAATAGAGAGCAAAGACATGAAAACCGATAAAGAGAAAGACGATCCTTTCGGAAAAATAATTGACAGAGGTTATGTTATTACAGATGACGAAAGTTATAACTACGCTCCATCGATTATGCTAGATGATGGACTTTATCGTATGTGGTGGTGTGCAAAAGATGAGGGAGATGGAGATTCAATTTTTTATGCAGAATCTTCGGACGGAATGAATTGGAGTGACCCAAAGATTGTTCTTCAGGCTATTTATGGTGGAGAGCAAGGTCATTGGGCTTGTGATCCTTCCGTTGTTAAGGCAAGCAATAACTATTATTACCTTTTCTTTACATCAGAGCACCCAAGGTTTTGGGAAGATGAAGGCTACTCACATGGAGACAATCAAATATTTTTAGCTACTTCAAAAGATGGAATTAACTGGAATCATGCTAATAACAGAAACCCGGTTATTTCTCTTCCAAAGGAGCATCAACAAATGCATTATGGCATTGGCCAGTCTTCGGTTATTTTTATGGAGAACAGGTTTATTCATTTTTACTCGTATGCCATATCTCCAGAGGATGGTTTTCCGTGGGGAACTTATGTTTCTGAGTCCACTGATGGAGGAATAACATTTACTCCTTTAAATGATGGAGAGTCCGTTTCTTCAGAAAAAGAAGGTAGTGACGATATTTTTTCATCGGTAGATGTAAAATACTTGCCAGAACGTGATAAGTTTATCCTTGTAGCTGATACTGGCCAAGGTAGCATCATGTTTCGTCTTCTTGATAGAGACTTTAATATTATAGGCAGAATGAGGCCACCAGAAGGATGGCCTGAGCCTGGAAATAAAGACTTAGTTAATCATAATCCTGGAATATTGGGAGATGAAAGAGGACATGTTGTAAATGAAGAGATGATCCCTGTATTTTTCGGCTCAGGAAAGGAAGGGTTTGAGAATGCTAGTACATGGGATATGAGAAGAGCCGATCTTTATTTTGAATGGGAAGAGGAGGCAGAAGAACCTCCAAAACCAACACCACCAGAAGAAATTATACAAGGATCGATTTCTTGCGCTGAAACTACTGAAAATGAGATTACTTTAGCTTATCAAACGGAGGGTAATTCAAGGAAATGGATTTTTAAATTTTCAGAAAGAATTACAGGTATCTTTACAGGACACCAAGAAGGATCTTATACTGTAAGAGGACTATCACCCGGAACAGAATACGAATTTTATTTAAGAGATGGATCTTTTCCAGCATCTGAAAAACTTGATAGCGTGAAGTGTAAGACAAGAGAAAAACCTCCAGAGCCAGCGCCTTTACCTGTTGAAGATTTTTGCTCTTCTGTATCTGATTACAACTCGGTTGGAGCAATTAATGGAGATACCGTATATTGTGATAATGAAGGCAATCTTTGGTCGCCTACCGCAAGAAATTTACATAATTTTGGTGATGCTATTAATCATTGTAGGGATTTAGGAAGAGCTCCTGGAGGAGCTTATGCAGGGCAAAGCCAATGGATGTTGCCAACCTGGTACCAATTAAGAAATATTTTTGGAACTTCTGTTTGTAGCTGGTCTTCTCAAGACGGAATGGGATCCTGCGAAGATTGCTCGTCTTGTTTTCTTAATTGGGATAATAATATGGGTTCTTATTATTGGACATCTTCTATTTATGATAATGAGTTTTCTTGGTATGTTGGTTTTAATCCCAGTAGTGTTGGAGCCACCGAAAGAGATGACAGACTTAATGTTCGTTGCTTTATTCCGTCTCAATTAATAAAATAATTTATGAAAAAGAAAATACCCACAATAACAGGAGCTTTAATAATATTATTTGTTGCCGGAGTAGCGGGAGCAAGTGTTTTACTTATAGCCCAAGAAGAAAAAGAGCAGGGCTTGTTTGAAGAAGATATTAACGACAAAAAGGAAGAGGCGCTAGACAGTGAAAAGAAAGAAGAGGAGAAGGAAGAAGGAGATGTGCTTGAATCAGATGAAATGGGTCAAGAAAATGGTCTTGATTCTCAAAAACAAGAAGCAACGAGTAAAGAAAAAAAAGACATTGAAGTTGCCAATAAAGAGATGCCTTATTATTGTAATACAGACAGTGATTGCATTTCCGTTGCGGATGGTTGTTGCGATTGTAATCATGGCGGAACCGCCATTGCTATAAATAAAAAGTATTTGGATTATTGGGAAAAGAAGATGTTAGATGATTGTGATCCCGAAGAAACCATATGCATGACAGTGATATCCAATCACTGGACGTGCTTTGCAGAGCCAAAGTGCATAGAGGGAGAGTGTCAATTGGTTGAATAAAATTAATAAAAAATACTTGCCACCCTAATATTTAATTGGGGTGGTTTTTATTTTGACAATATGAGGGCACCAGTAATACAATTATTCTTTTTTTATATTGGTAGGTTTTTTCTTTTGTGGTATAAATAAACAATGTAAATTAACTAAAAATTATGAAAAAAAAGATATCAACAAAGCTAGGTATATTAGTAGTTTTTTTTGTTGCATTAATAGTTGGAATAATTGTCTTTTTCTATAGTCAAGAAGTTAAAAAAATGGATGACCCTAAAGAGGGAGAAGATATCTATCAAGAAATTGACAAATCCAAAGAAAAAGATGAAGAGAAGATAGAAGAAGAGGTGGAGGATAATGACATAGATTTCGGTGAAAATGACATAGAAGAAGGTGAAAAAAAAGAAAATGAAGAAGACTCCGCAGAAAAGGAAAATGGAGAAAAAAGTGAAGAAGAAAAAAAGGTGGAAGATTTTGTTGAGCTAAGGTTAACCCCTTTTATGGAAGCTACTACCAGAACTTTTGGGAGGGGGCGTTTTTCTCCAGATATCCCCTCAGAAGATGACCTAAGATTAATAGAAGAATTAGATAATGTTACAGAGTATTTTACATCGATTACTCTTGATCGTGAAAGAGAACTTGATTATCAAAAAATGATAACAGGGCAGGAAAAAATAGAAGAGTTTTATGAATTCTTAATCGAGAATTATCCGGAAGATGCAGAGCGCATGAAGACTCACGATGAAGGAAGAAAATATGATAATTCGGGATTTTTTGAAGTTTAAAATTTGAAAAAGATAGAAAGGTAATTATAAAAATTTAATAATGGTGAAAAAATATATAGCAATATTCTACATATTTATCTTTTTTTTAGGAGCAGGAGCTTTTGTTGATGCGAATTATTTTCACAGTGAGGGTGATGGTCAATCAACATACAATAATATTACTCCTCATGAGCAAAAGTATACGGTAAATTTTGATGGAAACGGAGGATCTCCTTCAACTCAAACAAAAGAAGTAGAGGAAGGTAGCTCGGTGGGAGATCTTCCATCAGTGTTAAGAGATGGACATACTTTTATTGAATGGAATACGCAGCAAAACGGAGAGGGAGATGTTTTTACTTCATCAACCATTATTACCGAAGATATTGTCGTTTATGCACAGTGGGAAATAAATGAATATACTGTAACCTTCAACGCCAACGAAGGAACTCCAGCAACACAAACAGAAACAGTAGAGTACGGAAGCACAATAGATCCACTACCCACAGTAACAAGAGAAGGACACACCTTCCTTGAATGGAATACTCAGGAAAACGGAGAAGGAAGCGCTTTTACAACAGAAACTAATGTCATAGAAGACGTTACCGTTTATGCTCAATGGGAGATAAATGTATACACTGTAAATTTTTATACCAGCGAAGGAGGTGAATTCCAAAAAGTGGCTATGGCCGGAGTAGAGCATGGGCAAGAAATGGGGCCACTTCCATCAGTGTCAAGAGATGGACATACTTTTATTGAATGGAATAAGCAGCAAGACGGAACAGGAGATGAGCTTACCTCAGAGTCTATTATTACTGAAGATGTTGACGTTTATGCTCAATGGATAAGACATATTTCTAGTTGTCAAGAATTGCAAGAAATGGAAGATAATTTAATAAAAGACTATGTTTTGGTAAATGATATTGATTGCCTAGATACGGAGAATTGGAATGATGGAAGAGGATTCAAACCCATAGGAGAGGAGGGGAATTCTTTTGATGGTTCCTTGGATGGGCAAGGATATACTATTTCTAATTTATATATTAGCAGAAATGCGGCAAACCATAGCTTTAATCATATAGGCTTATTTGGATATTTGGGATCAGAAGCCACTTTAGAAAACATTAATATTGAAGATAGCAATATTACGGGAACAGGTGACTGGGCTGGAGTTGGATCGATTGTTGGTTATTTAGGTTTAGGAGAAATTAATAATGTTCATATAATAGAAGGATATGTTTATTGTGAACTTGATGTTTCTACTTCTTGCGGGGGTTTTGCGGGAGTGGCTAACGGAATAATTGAAAGCTCTTCTTTTAAAGGAAATGTTATAAGTGACTCTGGGGGAGAGATAGGTGGTCTTATTGGAGCAAATGAAGGAACAATAAATCTTTCTTTTGCAATAGGAAGTGTTGATGGAGGAGAGGCAAACAGAGTAGGTGGTCTTGTTGGGTATAATGGAGGAATAATAGAAAAAAGTTATTTTGAAGGAGCGTCTGAGGGAGAAAATAGAGTCGGTGGTCTTGTTGGAGATAATAGAAATTTGGTAAAAACTTCTTATGCAGATGCTACGGTTAAGGGTTTAGAAAGCATAGGTGGTCTTGTTGGTTTAAATAGAGGAGGTGATATTGAAAATAGCCATTCTAGGGGATTAGTTGAGGGAGAAAATAGAGTCGGTGGTCTTGTTGGAAAAAATGGCAATACCAATTCTCCCGGAGATATTTCAAAATCATACTCAAAAAGTGAGGTGACCGGAGAAAGTGATGTAGGTGGTTTTGTGGGATATCCAGAAAATCTTTCTGTCAATGTAGTAAATTCTTTTTGGGATATTCAATCTAGTCAAACAGAAATAAGCATGGGAGGAGGGACCGGTAAAGAAACAAATGAAATGAAAGAGATATCAACTTATAACAATACTGATACACAAGGACTGGAAAGTTCTTGGGATATAATGGATGTTAATCCGGGAGAAACAAACATTAATTTTAAATGGAATATAATAGATGGCGAGAAGTATCCGTTTTTTTCGTGGCAATATGCTGTAAACTTTGATGGAAACGAAGGAAGTCCATCAAGTCAAACAAAAATAATAAATCCCGAAAAAGAGGTGGGCTCTCTTCTTTCAGCATCAAGAGATGGATATAATTTTGTTGAGTGGAATACTCAGGAAAATGGAGAAGGAGATACTTTTACTTCATCAACCATTATTATTGAAAATATTACTGTTTATGCTAAGTGGGAAGAAATAAAGCAAAGAAGCAGTGGGGGTGGAGGCGGAGGAGGAGCAACCAGGTACGATATTAAATTAATTGTTGCAAATAACAAAGGAGGAGAAGTGAAAAATGCAGGTACTTACAGAAAGGGCGAGGAAGTTACTATAAAAGCAATACCTGAAAGCGGATATTATTTTTACGGATGGGAGGAAGAGGGACTTATGCTAAGCGGAACACGAGAGTATACATTTGTTGTAGAAAAAAATCGGGAGATAGTAGGTGTATTCAGGCTTTCCGGAGATTTAGGAGAAGGTATTGAGCTTAAAAGAACACAAGAAAGGATGGAAGAATTAACAAAACAAGAGGAAAGGGTAAATAATATGCTTGGATTGATTGATAATCTTTTAATACAGATAGAAGAACAGAATATTGAAGAATTATTTTTCTTAAAGGAAGAAATGGGAGATGTTAAAAATAGAATAAAAAACATAGAGCAAAGGATAAAAGAAAAAAAGGAGCAAAAATTAGAACAACTTTCAAGGTTTAAAAAAGAAAAAGAGCGCTTACTTTCTAAAAAAGAAAGAGTAGTAAATTTAAAAAATACCATTGGAAGAATTCTTCCAATAATAGATCACGATGAGGTTATTAGGAGTAGCTTAATGGAAGTCTTAGAAAGCATAAAAAAGGTGGAGAGAAGGATAGATCAAGAGCTAGTATTTTTTGATAATTTATCTTTGTAGCTTCTTAGATTCTTTAATCTTTATGAGCAATAATAAAGTAGATATATTAAATTTTATTTTACAGGCAAAGGAGGAGGGCAAGAGTGACGAACTTCTTTTGAAAGAAATTAGGGAAAATTTGCCGGAAAGAGAAAGTTCTTTTAAGCGTGCTCAGGAGATGGGGTTTAGTCCGGAACAAATTATAGGAGAAATAATTAGGCAAAACAAAAAAGAAAAAAAAGAAGAAAAAGATTATCCAGAAGAAAATTTTTCTACTGAAGAAAAGAATAAAGAACTGGCCCTTGACACCCTTTCTGACAAAAAAGTTACAGATTCTTTAGAAGATAAATATTATGAAAGTAGCAAAGAGGAGATAGAGCAAGAGAAAGCCACTTCATCTTTTCAGGAAAAAGGTCATCCAGAAGAAAATCTTTCTGCTCAAGAAAAAAAAGAAGAAGAAAAAGAAGAATTAGCTTCCGATATTCCCTCCAAAAAAGAAGACACTGATTCTTTGGAAGATAATTCTTATGAAAGTAGCAAAGAGGAGATAGAGCAAGAGAAAATCACCCCACCTCCTAAGGACAAAAAACAAGAAGAGCTTCTTAAAATTTTGAATTTTAAACAATCTTTTTCTGCTGTAAACAAGAAAGATATAAAATCTTTCAAAAAAAAGCCTTACGAAAGCAGTAAAGAGGAGATAGAACAAGAGAAAACTACTCCACCTCTTCAAGAAAAAAACACTTCTCCTAAAGAAGAAGAAAAAGAAGAATTAGTCCCCGATATTTCTTCTAATAATAAAGGAGGTAATGATTTTTCAAAAGACAATTCTTATGACGATGAAAAAAGAGAGGAATTGACTGTAAAAAGTAAAATAATTTTTCTTTTGATGGGAGGAATTTTTGGAGTAGGAGTAGTTTTTCTTTATTTCTTTATTTTTAATGATTTTAATTTTCAATACTCTCAAGAAGAAGATGCAGCATATGTGACAGAAGTAAATCCTTATGAGGAAATTTTTTTCAAAGAACAAGAAGATGATTCTCAGGAAATAGAGCAATACATTGAGGAAGAAAAGGAAGAAAAGGAAGAAAAGAAGAAGGAAGAAGAGGAAAACGAGGAAGATGATTTTTTAGAAGAAATTGATTCTAAAGAAAGGTGCATAGAAGCAGGATATTATTGGCAGGAAGATGTGTGTCAAAAAGAACCCATTAAGATAGATGGTGGATGGAGTAATTGGAGTGCTTGGAGCGAGTGCAAGGTTGTAGATGAAAGGTCATTTGATTGTGGAAGCATTAGAATGGAGGGAAAAAGATCTAGAAGCAGAGAATGTAATAATCCTAAGCCGGAGTATGGAGGAAAAGAATGTGAAGGCTCTTCAGAAGAAACTGAAACTTGTTTTGTTGACAGGTATTTTGGTGGTTGCTGGGATGGGTATGAGTGTATTAATAATATTTGCACCGAAGTTACTTTCGCGCCCCCAGAAGAGCCTGCTGAATTTTGCACAATAGAAGAGCATAAAAGTACAAGCTCTTTTATAGGGGGAGATTTGGTTTATTGTGACTTGGAACTTAATATCTGGACACCCACTTTGCGACTGCCTGCAACAACAGAAAGCTCTACTGCATATGAATGGGGCTGTTATGGCGAAGAGGTAGGTGCTTCTTCTGAGATGTATGATGGAAACAACACACAATTAATAAAAAATAGTGATTGTGCTGATGAAATTAGTGCCGCAGTTGTATGTGCTAATCTAAGTTATGGAGGAAAGCAAAACTGGGCCTTGCCGTCTATAAATAGAGTAAATGATCTTTATAGAGATTGTTTAATTAATCAAGGGGGTGGGACTAGTGGTCCTTGCAAGCCTTCGTGGGATGATAATGCGATTAATGGCTATTATTGGTCTTCTACCGAGTCTGATTCTTTTTCTGCACAAAGGCTTAATTTCTACTCAGGGGATATCTCTTCTGAAGAAAAGAATTTTCCTTTTCATTATGTTCGTTGTGTTTTAAGATAGTAGTTAGTTATATTTTATTTAATAGATAAATAAAAATTATAGAAAATCAAAAATAATAAATTTTAAATAAAGTTATTAGCGATTAGATATATGATATTAGATGTTTTGATTTTTATTTTTTCAATTACGCTTCTAATCTTAGGTGCGGACTTTTTTTTAAAAAGTGCAGAAAAAATAGGATTAGCTCTTGGTCTTTCTCCTTTTATTGTTGGAGTTACCATAGTTGCTTTTGGAACTTCTTTCCCTGAGCTTTTTACGGCAATGACAGCTGCTTTTATGGATGTAACAGAGATGATTCCTGCTAATGCAATTGGCTCCAATGTTGCCAATATTTTGCTTGTTGTTGGTTTTTCTGCTGTCTTGGGTGGAAAGTTAGCAATAACAAAAAATCTTATCGACATAGATCTTCCATTGCTTTCTATTACTACAGTGATTTTAATCGGAGTTATTTTTTCGTGGGGCAAGGAAAGTGTTGCAATGATAAGCAGAGTAGAGTCAATTATTCTTCTCGTAGCTTACGGTTTTTACTTGCTTTATACTTTATTTCATCAAGACGATACGATTAGTGCTTATGAAAAATCAGATAAAAAAGAAGAAAGTAGCAATACTTTGTCAAATATTAAAAAAGAAAAAGAGGTAAAAGCAAGACCAAAAGCAAGCGTAAAAGATTGGGGGTTATTAATTATTAGTGGAGTGGTTCTTGCTTTCTCTGCAAGATATCTTGTTTCTTCTGTTGTAGGAATTTCGGAGTTTTTGGGAGTAGGGGTTGGGATAATTTCTATTCTTGCCGTTGCTATTGGAACGTCTCTTCCCGAGCTTGTTGTTTCTGCTAAAGCAGCAATGAAAGGAAGAGCTGAGGTTGCTCTGGGCAATGTTTTTGGATCAAATGTTTTTAATTCTTTTGTTGTTATTGGACTTCCCGGAATTTTTCGTGATATCTATATTGACGAGCAAACGCTAACAATTGGCTTTCCTTTTATGGTGCTTGTTACGTTTCTTTTTGTTATATCAGGAATATCAAGAAGAATTCACAACTGGGAGGGCATATTTTTTCTTGCTCTTTATGTTATTTTTACCGGTAAGATAATTGGTTTGTTTTAAATTAACAAAAAGCATCAAAACAAAGTATAAAGAAAAAAGGAGTTGTTGCTATTTTAAATATTTTTGTTATTGTAAAAATAAGGTCGTATTATAAATCTAAAAATTTAAAATTATGAAAGGTGTTATTATTATTTTAGCTCTTGTAGTTTTAGTCGGAGGAGGGGCTTTTATTCTTACAAGAGAAGATAAAGAAGTAGTTGATCCAGATATCAACGATATTGAAGAATCTTTTGTAAAAGGAGAAATGGAACACGAAGAGTTTATGGGAATAATTGAGCGTGCAAAAGAAGTAAGTTATGTAAGTTATGATGTGGAAATGGATTCTCCCTCTCAAAAACTGGAAGGAAAAATGTGGCAAAAAGGTGACAAAATAAGAATGGAAGGCAATGTCATGGGAGAGGAGACGGTAGTAATTATGGATAACGAAGAAAGAACAGTTCATACTTATTTTCCTGATCGAGATGTGGCTACAAAAGTTGATTTTAGTGATGTAGAGGAAGTAAAGGAAAGTTCTGCCAAATATCAGGCTGAAGAACTTCCTGAAAGAAATCCTGTGGTGATAGGAAGAGAAACAGTAAACGGAATGGAGTGTATTGTAGTTGAATATGCTCAAAACGAAGAATCTACCGGAAAGATGTGGATATGGGAAGAGCATGGTTTGCCCGTTAAGTTTGAAATTAACGAAACTGTAACAGAAATAAAAAATGTAGTTTTTGATGAATTTTCGGATGATAAATTTGAGCTTCCCGAAGGTACTCCTGTTGTGGAGGTTCCTACTTCTACGGATGATATTATGAATGACATTCCGGATGACATTATGGACCATGTTCCGGATGATTTTGATGACATAGATATCGATAGCATGATTCCCGAGTTTTAGTATAGAGGTCTACTAATATTAGAGAAAGTTTTGTTAATTAATTATGGAAAGATAATTGGTATTTTTTGTTTTTTATGTTAAAATAAGATTACTAAAAGAAAGGAGGGAACCGAAATGATCTTTTGCGGGGAGTTTGTTCGTTTATTGGATGGAAAATGGAGATTTTCACTGCCTAAAACTTTCAAAGAAAAGGTAGGGGATTTTGTTTATTTTTATCTTGCAGAGGATTTGTCGGTAAGAATATATCCGTCGACGAAAGATTTTACAAAAAAGGAATGCTCTTGTGCGTATGACGAAAAGGTTGACTCTCAAGGAAGAGTCATGATACCAAAAGAGATAAGAAAAAAAGTTTCATTCTATTCGAGTAAAATAAAATTAGTTGGCCGTAAAGAATATATAGAAGTTAAGCAGGTACTTTAATTTAAGAAGGACGAAAGTCCTTCTTTTTGTTTTAAAAAGAAAAATATTTTAACTTATATTTCTTTTGCAAGTAATATTTTTTATTAGCATTTCTAGAGAGAGAAGAGAGTTTATGCTAAAAATCTTTTATTATTTTTTTTATTAATTTTGTAAGCAAAATCAAATTTTTTATTTTTATCTTTTCGCTTGTGGTATGAATATTTTCTACCCCATCTCCCAAGTTAAGAACTTTTATTCCTTTTTCATTAAATATATTGGCATCTGAGCAAGCCCAAGAAGATTTATAGAGCGGGTCGATTTTTATTTTAGACATAATTTTGCATATAGACTGAACATCTCTGTTATTTTTCTTAAAAATATATCCGGCATTTTCTCTTTTTATTTTTACATTTTTTTTAATTTTTTTGTTATCTAAAGAAATAGCATTGAGTTGCTTTTCTGTGTTTTCTATATTTTTTTTGCTAAAGCTTCTTATTTCTCCCTCCATGAGTATTTTTTCCGGAACCGTATTTACAGAACTTCCGCCTTTTATTTTTCCTATATTTAAAACGGTTGAGTTATTGATTTTTCCTATCTTTATTTTTTTAATAAAATCAGAGGAGTATTTAATGGCGTTTATTCCTTTTTCGGGAAATGCGGCATGGGAAGACTTTCCTTTAATATCTATAATAAAACTGTCATAAAAAGGGGACTTTAAGATGATTGTTCCTATTTTTTCTCCACAATCAAAGCAAAAACCTTTTTTAGATTCAATTTTTGAATAATCCAACTTCAATGCACCTATATTTTCACTTTCTTCAGAAACAGTAAAAGCAATTTCTATTTTTCTTTTTGTTTTTGTTGAAAAAAGGGCTTCGAGTATTGCAGATAAAGGAGCCTTATTATCACCTCCCAATATGGTATTTCCTTTACTTTTAATAGTGTTTTTTTCTATGACCGGAATTATTCCCTTTCCGGGAGAGACAGTGTCAAGATGTGCACTAAAGAAAAGAGGATCTCCTTTTCCGTTATTTTTTGCAATAATATTTCCCAAAGAGTCTTTTTCTGCACTTAGCCCCATTTTTAATAAATAGCTTAAGGCGAAATCACTCATCTCTCTTTCTTCCCCTGTAACGCTATCAATTTTTACCATCTCAAGAAAGTTATTGATTAGTCTTTTTTGATTTATCATATTTTTGTTAAATAAAAAAAAAGAGGGGAAGGCGATGCTTCCCCTTTTTATGTTCCGTCGTAAACTAGAAGACGGCAATTGATGTCTCTTTTTGGACATCTTGTAGGGGGGTTGTAGCAAGGGCAGCATTCTTCAATAAGTCTTTGATTAATTGAGCCGAAAGACTTTTCTTGAAAGTTATTGTCAACAAATGCTTTTTTTGCGGCTACCGTTTTTACAGTGGTTATTAACCGATACCTTTTTGAAAATTCTTTAACTATTTCACTTATTACTTTTTTACCAATACCCTTTTTTTCTGTATAGCGGATGGACAATAAAGCTACCCACCTCTGCCCAGTCTTTTGATTTGTACGTCCAGACTGTGGCGTGACCCAAGTAATCAATGTCGTTTATTGCAACAACGGTTAAACCTTTTTTCATTTGCTCTGTTAATTCTTTTGGGCTTTGAGAGAGCATGTTGGCGAGCGTCCCCGAGCTTTCTTCGCTTATCCATTCTGCGAAAAGAGGAGAAATTTTTGTAATTTCCTCTTTATCAAGAAGTGATGCATTCAAAATTTTCAAAACTTTTACCTCCCTTAAAAATTAATAAATAAAAGAACTAAAAAAGCCCCTTCTTTTAGAGAAGAGGCTTTTTGAAAAAATAAAATAAAAAACTAACCTCTTCTCTTGAAGCGGCTCTTTTCCTTCTTGAGTTGAAGATTAGTTTGTATCATTGGGGTAGAGAATAGCAAAAGAAGAGTATGTTGTCAAATGTAACTACTTTTTATTATCTTCCGTGCTTGTTACAAAATATTCATCTTTTACTTTTTGCGCAGTTTTTCCTACCACCAGGGGGCTGATAAATACTGTTATAATGCTTAAAATAATAAGGGTTGCCACTAATTCTTCCGGTATGAGATTGTGTTGTTGTCCTACGGCAATAACGGCAAGAGTAGTTGATAATTGGGGAACGCAGGCACCACCCACTAAACTTGATTGGTTAAAAGAAAAGCCAGCCATTCTGGCAGAAATCCATCCGCTTATAAACTTTGAAAGAATTGATGCTAGAATTACTCCAAAAACCAGAAGTAATATATTTTGAGTTTCCAGAAATATTTTTATATTGGTGTCTATGCCAACCATAATAAAAAATACGGGAATGAATAGACCGTAGGCCATTACATGTATTTTTTCTTTTAAAGACTTTTCTTTAATAACTTCCGATAAAATAAGCCCTGCGAGAAAAGCACCGATAATTGCATGAAGACCCAAAAATTCAAAAATAATCACTGTTCCCATTAATACAACGAAAGCTATTCTTATATCTCTCTCAAAAGGGTTTAAAAATTTTTTTTGGTTGTCAAAAATCCACTGCAAGCGGGGAATTCCCCATTTTATTGCTGCGAGTATAAAAAGAACAAAAAAGAAAAGAGTGATAAATACCGGAAAAGGAAGTGTTCCGGGTATGATATATTGCAAAAATAAAGCGAGAATTATGAGACTGGCAATATCTTGAATCACAATAGCAGAAACAATGGTTTTTCCTAATTTAGAATGCAAAAGGCCCTTTGATTCTAAAGTAGGAACAGCTATTGCAATAGATGAAGATGTAAAGATAATTCCCAGAAGAATGATTACCTGTATATCGTAGCCAAGCAAAAATCCAATACCAGCTCCCGCCAAAAAAGGAAAAAGACCGGTTACTGTTCCTATAAAAGTGGACTCTTTCCATACTTGACGAAAACCGGAGAGGCGAGTTTCAATTCCTGCCATAAACATTAAAAAAACAAGCCCCAAATATTTTAAAAATTCTAGAGTTGTGTCGGGACTAATAATTTCAAAACCAAAAGGACCAATTATTATTCCTCCGATAATTAGAGCAACTGTCCACGGAACATTGAATCTTTTAAATATTCCGGAAAAAACCAGTCCGGCAAGAAGAACGATAAAGAATGGAAATATTTCTGTCATTTTTGCACTATAATTATAACAATACTTATTTACGATTAAAGCTTTAAAAGAGTTCTTTTTTTAAGTATAATGAAACTATAGCAGAAATAAAGCAAGTAGTTCAATTTTTTTATTTTTTTGAGCAATAAACCTAACAAGGATGGCAAAAATTATTTTATTTGATATTGACGGAACTTTGATTAAATCTTCGAATGCTCATTTTGTGTCTTTTTCTAAAGCACTTAAAAAGGTTTACGGAGTGAAGGGAGATATTTATGAAGTTAACCCCCACGGGATGACAGATAAGCAAATAATTATTGAAATATTAAAAAAGAAGAGCATAAGGAAAGAAATAATTGATTTAAGAATAAAGGAGTGCCTCGAGGAAATGATAAAATATTTTTTAATTGATATTAAAAAAGAAGATATTTTTCTTTTACCCGGAACAGAGAGTTTTTTAAAATATTTAAGAGAAAGGAATTTTTTACTGGGAATAGCAACCGGAAATTTGGAAGAAATTGCCCAAGAAAAACTTAAAAAAAAGGACATAGATCATTATTTTAAGTTTGGAGCATTTGGCAGTGATGAAATAAAAAGAACTAATATAATAAAAAGAGCAATAGAAAGAGCAAAAGAGGAAAGTGAGGGCAAAAATAAAAAAGACATTTTTCATATAGGAGATACTCCGGAAGATATTTTTGCAGGGAAAGAAAATGGCATAAGTGTAATTGGAATGGCAAGCGGAAAATACAAAGAAAAAGATTTGAAAGAAGCGGGTGCAGATTTTGTTTTTAAAGACTTTTTTGAGGCTAGGGAAAAATTTAAAATGATAAATAATTGTTAATTATGTTGATTAATAAAAATATTAGACGACGAGAGTATTTTTTGATATATTAAGCCAATTAAGTTAATTTTTTATGTTTAAAGTAATAGTTTTTGCTCCACACCCTGACGATGGTTTGCTTGGTTGTGGAGGAAGTATTTTAAAAAGAGTAAAGGAGGGCGGTGATGTTTTATTTGTTTATATGACTTCCGGAGATGCGGGTAGTTTGGATAAGTCTAAAGAGGATCTTTTAAAAATAAGAGAAAAAGAGGTTAAGAATGCTCTTGAGGTTATGGGGGTAACGAAGGTAGAGTTTTTAAGAAATGACGATGGCTACCTTTTTTATAGCAAGAAAAATCTAGAAAGAGTTACAAGCATCATAAGAAGAGAAAGACCCAATATAATTTATATTCCTCATGAAAAAGATGAGCACATTGATCATGTAAAAACAAACAAAATAGTAAAAGAAGCAATAAGGAGAGCAGAGGGGCCTTGTTTTAAGGAGTGTGGAGAAAACCCTTGGAAAACAGAAACGGTTTTATGCTATGAAGTTTGGACTCCTCTTTCAAGAGTTTCCTATGTTGAAGATATTACAGAATTTATTGACAAGAAAGAAGAAGCACTTAAGTGTCACGAATCTCAACTTAAAGAAATAAAATATGATCAAGCAATAAGGTCTTTGAATAATTACAGAGGAGTAATGACCGGAGAAGGCAATTATTGTGAGTGTTTTTCGGTACTTAGAATAGGAAAGCTACTTTTTTAATTTTTAAATATTATTATCTATTACTTTGATCTTGAAATATTCTCTTAGAAAAAAACAATCTTTATTTAAAGTTATTAAAGCAAAACTATGAAAGATTTTTTTACAGTTTTGAGTATAGTTTTTTTAGTTAGCTTTTTTGTATGGTTTTTTCCGAGAGAAGAAAACAACAAAGAAAAGGAGCATAGTCAAAAAAAAGAAGACATTTATATGGAGGATAAGGTAAGAGATCTTATGCTAGAAGCAAAAGAAATTGATTATGTGAAATATGATTTGGCAATAATTTACCCCGAGAGAGAGGTCCAAGGATCTTTTTGGCAAAAAAAAGAAAAAATGAAGATGAAAAAGGTTGTTTCCGGAAAAGAGGTGGTTTTGTTTGTTGATAGTAGAAAAGAAATAGAACAACTTCATCTTCCAAAAGAAAATATTTTTACGGAAATTACAAAAAATGAAATAAAAGAAGTTTTAAGGGGGTCTTTAAAAAATCATCTTGCCATTTTACTGCGAGAAGAATATTTTTTTCTTGGAAGTGAAAGTATAAATGAAAAAGATTGTTTTGTAATTGAAAGCGACTTTAATCAAGAAAAAAAGAAAGTATGGCTGTCAAAAGAGCATGGCTTTCCTATCAAGATTAAGGAGAAAGGAATGATAATAGAAGCAGAAAACTTTGACTTTAATGGTGACAAAGATGTTTTTGAGTTACCTGAGGGTAGTTAATTAATAGATTTTTATTTTTAAAATCAAAAATAAGATGACAAAAAAAAGAACGAGCATAGCAATTATTCTAATTTTTTTATTTATTATTTTTTTATGGGTGACAACCAATGTTCCCGATGAAAAAGAAAGAGATTTACGCGCTGAGGCAGGACAATTTTTAGATATTGGAGAAATTGGAGCTAATTATTATAGGGGAGAAATAAAAGAAATAATTAAAGAGAGTAAAGATACATTGGAGAGTGGTTATATAGAGCAAAAAATAAGAGTAGAGATAAGTAACGAAGATAGAAAAGGTGAAGAAGTTTTTGTTAATCATCGTAGTATACTCGATCCAGATCAATCTTATAGGTTTAACAAAGGAGATAAGGTTGTTTTAAATTCCCATATAATACATAGCACAGGAGAAGAGGTTTTTTATATAGCCGATTATGACAGAATAAATGGACTTTTGATTATTTTTGTTCTTTTCTTGGGTGTAATATTTTATTTTGGAAGGGCAAGAGGAGTAGGTTCTGTTTTGGGCTTAGGATTTAGTATGCTTGTTTTAATTTATTATATGATTCCCAATATAATATCGGGAAGCAATCCTCTCCAGGTAACCTTATTGGGGGCTATCTTAATAGCGAGTGTTTCTTTGTTTTTAGCTCATGGAATTAATAACAGAACTCCTATAGTGTGGCTAAGTACAGTAACCACACTGTTTATTTCTATTTTTGTTTCTTATTTTTTTGTTGAAATAGCAAGCTTATTTGGAAGAGGTGGAGAGTTTGTAGTATCTTTTCAGTTGGGAGAGTATTCTTATATTAGCTTAAGAGGACTCCTTCTTGCCGGAATGGTTGTTGGAGTACTGGGAGTTCTTTCAGATGTTACCTCAACGCAAACAGCGGTTGCTTGGGAATTAAAAAAAGCCAACAAAAAATTAAACCCCAAAGAGCTTTATGTAAGAAGTTTGAACGTTGGCAGGGAGCATATTGCCTCTCTTGTCAATACTTTGGTTCTTGTTTATGCAGGAGCTTCTCTTCCGCTTTTTATAATTCTTTATTCTACTGAATATATGCCGCTGTGGGTTTCAATAAATAGTGAGCCGATTGCCGAAGAGATTGCAAGAGCAATTATAGGAAGTACGTCCCTAATATTGGCTGTGCCTATATCCAGCATTTTTGCCGCTTACTTTATTGGAAGAAAAGTGTCTCAAGAAAATATTTCCGTAAATGATAGTGATAAAAAAAATTAAATCTTTCTTATTTTTTTTAAAAAAATGCTATAGTATTATTATAATCGAATATTATTATTTCCAATGATTAACAAAAGGAAGATTTCATACTATATTCCTATTTTTATTATAAAAGTAATATTGCTTTTTGGTTTTGTAGGCGTTTCTGCCGAGAACTCTTTTTTAAAAGAAGATACTCGATTAGATTTTGATAACGCTAAAGTAAGATTTACTCTTAGAGAACCCACCTATACTCTTACCGTTAAGGTAAAAGATAGGGAGAGAGGAGAGGTGCAAAGCGAAATAAAATATGGAAAGAAGGAGGAGGCTATAGTAAAAGCATCACCACAAAAAGGTTTTTATTTTTCTAGATGGGAAAAGGAGGGAGTAATTGTTAGTCGAGAGAAAGAGCATTCTTTTTTACTAGAAAAAGATACAGAAATAATGGCTGTTTTTGAGAAAGAAGTAGATTTTATGGATGAAAGATTTTTGTCTCGAAAAGAATTGCAAATGAGCAGAATAAATGAAGCAAAAAAAAGAAGTCAAGATCTTCTTTCTATTGTTCAGCTTTTATTAAGAGAGGTAAAGGAAAGTGACATTAGAAATAAATTAAATGAAATTTATTTCCAATTGGAAGAAGTAAAAGATAATCTTGAATTACAAAAAGAAGAACTGGAAATAAAGATAGAAAGATTTTTAAGGATAAGGGAAGAAAATAAAAAAATCATTAGTCAAAAAAAGAGAGCTCAAGAGATAAGGCAAACAGCAATTGATCTTCTACCGATAGTTTACGAAAAAGAGGAAATAAGAAATAAAATAGTTCAAATTATAAAAGAAGTAGAAAAAATAGAGGAGAAAATAAAAGAAGAAATGGAGAAAAGTGTATTGAGCTAAATTTTGTTTTATTTTTACAAAAGCCAAGTATTTTTATATGGCTAAAAAAGTAATTATTGTTGAAAATAATAAAGAAGTAGGAGAGCTTTTAAAAAACAAGCTCAAAGAGATGGGCTATGGTGCTTTTCTTTTAAAAACAGAAGAAGAGGCGTTTTTAAAAATAAAAGAAATTTATCCCGCCCTTATTTTGGCGAGCACGGAGGGGTTCAAAAAAAATAATTTTGATTTTTTAAAAAAGATAAAAGAAAGAAAGGATATTTCTGACATTCCGGTAATTGCTGCTTCCAATGTGGGAAGCAAAGAAGACATAGAAAAGATTAAAAAATATGGAGCGGAAAACTATTTTATAGTGGCTAAATTTAATCTTGATGAAATAGGGGGAAAGGTTGATATGATTTTAAATAAATCAACTAAAAGGGATGAGAAAAAAAAGAATACAAAGGAAGAGGAAAATGAAAGAGAATTAATAGAAAAAATAAGAAAGAAAGCGAAAGAGGAAGAAAAAAAAGAGGCAGAAAGTTTTTTGACAGAAAAAGAAGAACACAAAGAGGCAAAAACAAAAGAAGATAGAACAAAACTAAGCAAAAGACTACTCTCAATTAGTGGTGAAATAGAATCAATCAAAAAAGAAAAGGATGAGATTGAGCTAAAGGCAAAGCAAGAAAAAGATATTAAAAAAAGAATAAGAATCATAAAGAAAAGATGGGAGTTAGAAGATAAAAGAAGAGAAAAAGAATTGGAAAGATTAGATATAAAAGAAAGAATTAGAAAAATGGGACTTAAGCAAAAAGAAGATGATAAGAAAAAAGAACGCTTAGAGGAGAGGATTATTGAAGAAAAACCTTCAGAAAAAGAAGAAGAGAAAGAGCCAAAAGAAGGAAAAGAAGATTTTTTTGAAGAAGATAAAGCAGTTGGTCAAGACGAAAAACATTATTTCTTGGAAGAACAAAAAAGAAAAAAATCAGTAATTGAAATACTTGGAAAAGAAATTAATCAAAAAGTTGCTTTTTCAATAATAATATTCTCTTTCTTTTCTATTATTTTTATCATTGGGTTTTTTACTTGGTTTTCAATAGATACTGCTCAAAGAATAGAAAGACTCACTATCCAAGATATATGTGAAAGGGAGGGTCTTTATTGGTACGAAGGAGGATGTTATGAAATGCCAAAAGAAGAAAGAATGAAAGAAATTTCTCCTGAAAATATTTTATCTAAAAAAGAATGCGAAGAAAATAAATTTTATTGGTATAATGGAGCTTGTTTTTCTGATTTTCCCTCTCCCGATGTTCTTACTTCAAAATTAGAATGTGAGGAGATGGGCTATGAGTGGCATGAAAATGAATGCTATGGAGAAATGGTCCCGGTGGATGGAGGTTGGGGAGAGTGGAGTGATTGGAGTGATTGTGTAATCGAGCACGACGGTGGAGCAATGTGTGGGGAAGCTCCTGCGTATGGACAAAAAACAAGAACAAGAGAGTGTAATAATCCCAAGCCGGAATATGGAGGAAGCGATTGTGTTGGCCACTCAAAAGAGAGCAGGAATTGTATTTTAAGACACAACTATGGAGATTGTCCAAGCGGACACGAGTGCATTAATAATATATGTACAAAAATTATTCTTGGAGATTTAAGTAAATTTTGTACGCGCAAAGAGCATAAGGATGTAAGCATAGAAATTGAAGGAGAGACAGTTTATTGCGATTTTGATCTTAATTTATGGACTCCTACACTTAGTCTTCCAGCTGATGAATTTCCTGCTTCTCAGTATCAATGGGGATGCAAAGAAGATTATGTCGGAGCCAATCATTATGAAAAAGAAAAAGAAAACAATCAAGCAATAATAGATGCCAGTTGCCCCGAAAAAAATATGGCAGCATATGCTTGTAATGAGCTAAGCTATGCCGGTAGAGATGACTGGTATTTGCCTGCCATAGGAACACTGGAAAAATTTTATGAAAATTGTCTAAAAAGCGAGAGTAAATTTCAGGGAGAACCTTGTGCTCCTTACTGGGACTATAACGCAACTCCTAATTTTTATTGGTCTTCTACCGAAAGTTCTTTTATGCAAGCAAGAAAGTTAAACTTTTTTTCAGGGGAAAGTCTTTACGGAGATAAAGATTTTGAATATTATCATGTTCGCTGTGTTTTAAGGCCTTAACGAAAATCAATTATAATAGTGAAAAAATTTATAACAATAGTATGCCAAAATTAAATAAAATAGTTGATTATTTAAATGAATATTTAGAAATAGAGGAAATTGATGATGATTCATGGAACGGGTTGCAGGTTGAGGGAGAAAAAGAAGTAAGTAGGATTGCTTTTAGCGTGACTGCGGGAATGGATGTTTTTAAGGCGGCAAAAAAAGAAAATGCCGATATGATTATTGTGCATCACGGTCTTTTTTGGAAGAAAGCCAACCCCTCTCTAAAAGGATGGAAAAAAGATAGAGTAAAATTTTTATTGGAAAATAAGATATCTTTATATGCTTGCCATCTTCCATTGGATAGACATCTTACTGTTGGAAACAATGCGCAAATATTAAAATTTTTAAAAGCCCAACCAAAAAAACCAATGGAAAATAAAGAAAAAAATATTGGGTGGATTGGTGAATGCAGAGAAACATCAATAGAGGAAATCAAGCAAAGAATAGAAGAAAAGTTTAGTACAAAATGCATTTTATTAGATTATGGGAAAAGAAAAGTTAAAAAAATAGGAGTAATTAGCGGAGGAGCTCCTCATGGTGTTTTTGGGGCAATTGAAAAAGAGGTTGATCTTTTTATTACGGGAGATCCATCTGACATAACGGAAGTAGTAAAAGATGCAAAAATAAATGTTATTTTTGCCGGTCACTATGCTAGTGAAACAGTAGGAGTTAAGGCGGTAAGTGAGGTTTTAAGGAAAGAGTTTAATATAGAAACGGTTTTTATTGACGCTCCTACCGGACTTTAATTATTGCAAAAACAAACCCCCTCCTTTTTAAGGAGGGGGTTTTAAATTACAAAAAGCGGAACTATTTTACCGCTTCTTTTAATTTTTTGCCTGCCTTAAACTTAGGAGCTTTTGTGGCAGCAATTTTAATTTTTTCTCCTGTCTTAGGATTAACACCTTGTCTTGCCTTTCTCTTAACAACAGAGAAAGTTCCAAATCCGGTAAGAGTTACATCTTTACCTTTTTTCATGGACTTGGTGATTTCTTCCAAGACACTATTTAACATTTCGTTGGCTTGGTTTTTAGAAACTTTAGTTTTCTTAACCAATGCTTCAACAAGATCTTGTTTACTCATAATAATATATAAAATAATTTATTACGTTAG
This sequence comes from Candidatus Nealsoniibacteriota bacterium, assembly GCA_003560095.1. GTDB lineage: Bacteria > Patescibacteriota > Minisyncoccia > Minisyncoccales > PWPS01 > PWHW01. The sequence goes on along the minus strand of PWJI01000010.1, from coordinate 23,803 downwards.
AAATCGACCTTTGGAGGTATTATAATACATTTATTATTTATTTTCAAAGTCAAAATGAAATAAAAAGCATTTTCAGGAATTAATGTAGTGTAAATTCTTTTTGTTTTATAAAAATTATAGTAATATAAGGGAAGCTAATTCTTTAAAGAGATGAAAAAAAATTTTTTAAAATTATTTATAATAGTAATGATTTTTATGGGAGTTTTTTTTGCTTTAAAAGAAAGAAGTGAGCGTCACTTGCTTGCCTCTTTGGTTGAGATAGAAATAAGTACAATTAATCAGTGGAGAATAAACGGTGGCTTAACTAAAGCAATGAATAGGGGAAGTGTGGGTGTTGAGGTTAGACTTTTGCAGTATTTTTTAGCCAATGTTGAAGATAATGATTTTTCACATAACTTAATTACCGGCTATTATGGAGAAGAAACAAGTAGGGCTGTGTATAAATGGCAAGAAGAAAATGATCTTACTCCTACCGGAATGGTAGATTCTAAAACAAGAAAAAAAATAAACGAGGTTTATTATTCAAATCTTTGCCCTTCTTCTTCGGGTGAATATTCCAGCAAAAAGCTTGCTCCAATAGGAAAAGACATTGGATTGCCAAAAGATTATGTTCCTAAAGATTTGGTTGATATAACAGATAGGGTTAAAACAATAAGACATATGTGTCTTACCAAAGAAGCTGCGATGAGTCTTGAGGAAATGTTTGAAGATGCAAAAGAAGAGGGTATCGTTTTGGCGGTTACCAGTGGATTTAGAAGAAATGAGCTTCAAGATATTATTCATCGTAGTTATATTGAGCTTAGAGGAAACAAGGCGAAAGATTTTTCTGCCAGACCTGGTCATTCCGAGCATCAGCTAGGAACAGCTGTTGATTTAACAGGAGAGTCGGTGAGTTTTCGTCCGGTTCCAATAAGTTTTGGAAATACTCCCGAAAAAAAATGGTTGAAAAAAAATGCTCATAAATACGGTTTTGTTTTGAGCTATCCAAAAGACAAAAAAGAAATAACCGGATATATATATGAACCTTGGCATTGGCGTTTTGTTGGCAAAGAGCATGCGGAAAAAATGAAAAATTCCAATTTAACCTCTATAGAGTATCTTAGAGATCTTGAAAAAAGAAGCGTAGATAAAAAAATAGAAGAAGAGAAGAAAACAGAAGAAGATAAAAAAGCAGGAGAAGATGAAGAAAAAGAAGAAAGTTTTTTTACATGGGGAAGGGTTTTGGGAATAATTGGTCATTACGTTAATGAAAATATCGAATAAAGAAAAAATCAAAAAACAAGATACTGAAAAGAAAAAAACAAACAGCGTTAATGAAAAAAGAATCCACTCTTTAAATAAAGAAAATTTTAAGGAAGGACCTGTTTTTTATTGGATGAGCAGGGACCAAAGAGTTGATGATAATTGGGCTTTAATTTATGCACAGCAGTTAGCAATATCAGAAAAAAAAGATTTGGCTGTTGTTTTTTTTCTCTCGCCCTTTTTTGCCGATGCCAGTTTTCGTCAGTATGATTTTATGATAAAAGGATTAAAAGAGGTTGAGAGCAAATTAAAGGAATTAAATATTCCGTTTTTTTTGTTTTTAGGAAGCCCAATAGAAAAAGCGAATTTTTTCTTGAACAAATTTTCTCCCGGAATTATAGTATCTGATTTTGACCCCCTAAAAATAAAAAGAGAATGGAGAGAGGAAATGGCAAAAAAAGCAAAATGTTCTTTTTTTGAAGTTGATGCACATAATATTGTTCCTTGCAGAGAAGCATCTTCAAAAAAAGAGTATGCAGCCTACACCATTAGGCCTAAAATAACTAAAATGCTTCCGGAATTTTTAACTGATTTTCCAAAATTAAAGAAACAGAGAAAGAATAATTTTCAAAATGAAAAAATAGATTGGGAAAAAGCATACAAATCATTGAGCGTTGATTTTTCCGTGACACCCGTGAAATGGATAAAGCCGGGAGAAACAGAGGCAAAAAAAATACTTAGTAATTTTTTAAACAAAAAAATTAAAAATTACAGCAAAGAAAGAAATGACCCCAACAAAGAAGCTCAGTCAAATCTCTCTCCTTATTTGCATTTTGGGCAAATATCTGCTCAAAGGGTTGCTTTTTTGGTAAAAAGAAAGAAAAAAGAAAACTGTAAAGATTTTTTGGAAGAACTAATAATCAGAAAAGAACTTTCTGATAATTATTGTTTTTATAATGATCATTATGATTCTTTTGATGGTTTTCCTCGGTGGGCGAAAGATAGTTTAACTAAACACAAAAAAGATAAAAGAGAATATCTTTATTCAGGAAAAGAATTTGAAAATGGAGAAACCCATGATGAATTATGGAATGCAGCACAAATGGAAATGGTAAAAAAAGGAAAAATGCATGGTTATATGCGCATGTATTGGGCGAAAAAAATTCTTGAGTGGAGTAAGTCGCCAAAGGAAGCAATAAAAACGGCAATATACTTAAATGATAAATATGAGCTTGATGGAAGAGATTCAAGAGGTTATACGGGCATTGCTTGGTCTATTGGGGGTGTTCACGACAGGGCTTGGGGAGAGAGATTGATATTTGGCAAAGTAAGGTATATGAGCTACAATGGCAGCAAGGGGAAATTTAATGTAGAAAAATATATTAAAGAAAATAAACATTAATAGAAGAAATATTTTTGTAAAGATTAAAAAGGTCGGCAAAATAAAATAATTTTTAAAATATGAATATAATTAAAAGAAAAGCATTTTATTTTATTGTTTTTATTGTTTTTTTGGGAGTTCCTTTGTTTTCTTTTGGTTACTCTGTAGAGGAAATGAAAGAAAGAGTAGAAAATCTTGATCATGTTGTTGCGGGCCTTAAAGAGGTTGTGGCTGAGTATGGAGAAGATAGTATAGAAGAATACGAAGAAGTAATGAAGGGACTAAAGGAGGTTAGTTTTGAAATTGAAAAGATAGCTTCCAGGATTTATGAGATTGAAGAAAAAAGAGCACCTCAAGTTGATGATGTCAAAGAAAATATTCGCGATGCTTTTTTAGGGGATGGATCAACAGTATGTTCTTTTAGGGACTATTTTAGTGGAGAAGAGATAGAAATACATTTTTCTTCCGGAAATATGGCGATGACTTATGAAGAATTTTATCTTGTTATAAAAGGAGAAACCGTGTATATGTGGGATGAGGAAAATATTTACGAAGAGGAGTCAATAAAGTTTGAAATTGGAAATGCTCCTGTGCCCCCAAGAAGCAAAGAAGGACTTATTGAAGAAATTACAAAAGAGCCTGATTTTCGTTGTTTTGAAAAAGAGCCCAATCAAGAGTTATTTAAAATTCCCGAAGAAATTGAATTTATTGAAATTACAGAAGACGATTTTCCACTAGAAGTTTTATCAGAAGAAGAAATAATTGAGTAGTTTTGCTTATTTTAAGAATGTATTAGCCTCGCTTTTTGCGAGGCTTTTGTTTTTATTATTTTTATTTTGTGATATTGTAAGGGAAGCGCTTTTTTGAAATTATAAAAGTTTAATATATGAGTAAAAAAACAATAATAATTATAGGTATAGGCTTTTTTCTACTCTTTTTTGGGATAATTATAATGCTTTTTACGGGAAGAGAGGATTCTTCTTTTGAAAATGGAAGAGATGCCATACCTGAAAATATTAAAAACAAGGAGCGCTGTGAAGAAGAGGGGTTTTATTGGTATGAGAATAAATGTCATTACGACCCTTTGCCGGATATTGACGCACAAGAAATTAGAAACGAGGAAGAGTGTATAGAAAGAAACTTTTATTGGTATGACGGAATGTGTCATGAAGAAGTAGGAGAAGACAGAGACGATGATCCAAGCACTATTGAGACTCGAGAAGAGTGTGCACAAAAAAGGTTTTATTGGTATGACGGAATGTGTCATGAGGATCCACAGAAAGAGGAAGATATTTCTCTTGAAAATATTGAAAATGAAGAAGAGTGCTTAGAAAATGGTTTTTATTGGTATAACGGAATGTGTTATGAAACTCCGCAACAAGAGGAAGAAGGAGAGGAAGAGGATCAGCAAGACAACGATATTTCTCTTGAAAACATTGAAAATGAAGAAGAGTGCTTAGAAAATGGTTTTTATTGGTATGACGGAATGTGTCATGATATACCACAAGAGAGCACAGAAGACGAAGAAGACACTCAAGAAGAAGAGGAAGGTGAGGAAGAATTGCCTTTTGCAAATGGTAATCCTTGTGAAGGACTTAGTACGCATACCGATCATAGAAATAATTTAAGATATGATATTGTACAAATTGGACGGTATTGCTGGATGGCAGAAAATTTGAATTATGAAACGGATGAAAGTTGGTGTTATGAAAATCAAGAAGAAAATTGTGATTCTTATGGGCGACTATATAATTACAATGATGCCGTAGATGTTTGTCCTAGGGGATGGAGATTACCAACCGATGAAGAGTTTAGGGAAATGGAAAGAGCTCTTGGAATGAGCTTAACACAAGCAAACGAAATTAAGTGGAGAGGTTCAAATGAAGGTGAAAAAATAAAGTCAGAAGAGTGGGATGGTAGTGATATAAGTAACTTTTCTGCTCTGCCTGCCGGGGGAAGAGAGCCCAGCGGAGAATTTAATGGAATTGATATTGGAACAGGTTTTTGGACGTCTACTAAAAAAGAATCTTCTGCTTTCGTAAGGATGCTTTATTCCGGTTATCCGGAGATAAAAAGGATACCGCTTATTTTAGAAAGCGGTCTTTCTGTTAGATGTATTAAGGGTTAGGGCTCTATGAGTAAAAATAAAAAAAATATTGCTGAGGCAATTTTAAAGGCAAGGGAAAGAGGCGTAAGCGATGAGGAAATAGTAAGAATAATAAAAAACAAAAATCCTAAAAAGCTATCTTTTTTTAATATCTTAGAAAAAAGAGGGCTAAAAGAAGGAGAGATTCTTGATGAAATAATTCAAGACAAAAAAGAAGAAAGCAATCCTTATTCTCTTCTAAAACCTTTTTCGGGAAATATTAAAGCTCCCTTAAAAAGCAAATTAAAATATGTTTTTTTGGGGACATTTTTATTTTTTGGAGGAGTGTTTGCTTTTTTATTTTTTTATTTTCGCACTCCTTTATCAAAAGAAATAACCGAAAGAGATTTTGCCAATTTTCAGTTGAGTAGATCAGAGGTTGCCGGAATTATTGAGCCCTCGGTTGTTAAAATTGGCTATGCTATTAGTGGAAATGTTGAAATTGAACCCTTTAATATAAATTTAGAAAATTTTCACGTGACTAGATCTTTTACCGGAGAGACCAGTGTTCTTCCGCTTGAGGAAATTTATTGGGAAGGAACCGGTTTTGTTGTTGATCCTCATGGACTTATTTTAACAAATGCTCATGTTGTAAATAGTGATTATATTAAGAAGTCTCTGGCACTTCAAATTTTTGCTTCTGCGATAATGGAAGAGCAAATTAACCTTATTTGGGAGGGAAGACATGAGGAGGCTCAGAGAGTTGAGAAAAGAGTGGAGGAGGTATTTCAAGAAGCTGACTTTCAAGAAGCTGCAAACATGATGAGGGCTTCTATAGAAGGGATTTTAAACGTAATGAGCTTTGATGTTCAAGAAAAGGGAATAGTTTTTAATCCTTCCTCTGAAAGCGAAAGGATAAATGAATTAACACAAGAGGGTTTTCCTTTTGAAATTTTAGAATTTGACTTAGAGTGGTTTTACAATTACAAAGATGTGGCTCTTATAAAGATAGAAGAAGAAAATCTCCCAGCTGCTTATTTGGGTGATTCAAGCTCGGCAAGGATAGGGGGCTCTATTTATAATTTTGGATTTCCTGCGACTAGCGGAATAATGGACACAAGGCATAATTTCATGAGAGGAAATTTCAAAAAGGCAAACATTTTTCCAAGCATAAGAATTGGAAGAAGTTATTTGAGACCTTCTTTTACTTCCGGAGTTATTACTGCCCTAAAAACAGAGCCAAAGGGGCAGTTTGATTATATTGAAACAGATGCAAAAGCTTCTCCGGGATCTAGTGGAAGCCCTATTATCAATGAAGCCGGAGAGGTCATTGCAATACTTTCAGTAGGAACACCCGAGATGGAAGGGATGACGGGAGATTCGTTTTCTCGTGCCATTCCAATTAATCTATTTAAAGAAATGAGTGACATTTTTTCTCAGGAAAGTAAGGGAGATTATTATAATCATTTTAAAAGAGGGCTTTACTTTATGCATGAAAAAAAATGTAAAAATGCGCTGGAAGAATTTGATTTGGCGATTAAAGGTGTTAATGAAAATTTTCGGGCAAAAGAAAATGTTAAAATTTTTAAAGAAAGGTGTAATGATCTTATAAATATAGGAGCCTCTATTGATAATAGGTGGGATGAAATGATGAAAAATCTGTTTGGAGGGTAAATTAATATTTTTATAATATGCAAGAAAAAAATATCATAGAATTTATAGAAAGAGCAAGAAAGGCGGGATTTTCTGATGATATTATTTTGCAAGAAATTATAAAACAAAGTGAAATAAATAGAGATGCTCTTCTTAGAAAAGAACAGGGGAATACTTCTTCCAAAGAAATTCTCGATAAAATAATAAGTGGAAATATAATTCAAAAAGAAGAAAAAGCGAACCCCCTAAGAGAAAATAATCAATTTAAAAAAGAAAGGCTTGATAAAATTATTTTATTTTTGACAGGCTTTTTAATTGTCTTTTTTTTGGGGGGAGGTGTTATTGTTTTTTTAAGCCATAAAGAGCACGAAAAGAATTTAGAAGTTGCCAGAAAGGAAGATAGTATTAAAAGAGAGCTGAAAATGTTTTTTGAAGAAAGCTCTTTGAAGGAAGAAGTGGCAAAAGAGAAAGAGGTTACGGGAAGCAGTAGTTATCCTGAAATATTTTTTTCTTCTTCTGTGAAAGAAAATGTTTTTATCGGAGAAGGTTATGAGATAAAATGGACTTGCCCCTCTCAAATGAAACAGGAAACTATTGATTTTTATATTATAAGTGAAGAAAATAAAAAAGAAGAAATTAAAAAAAATGTAGATTGCTCTTTAGAGAATTTTTTGTGGTTTCCGAAAGAAGTGCTTCCAGAAAAAAAAGAAGTAAAAATAAAAATAGAGTATATATGGAATGATGATTTAATTAAAAAAAGAAGTGAGAATTATTTTACTTTAAGAAAAAAAACGAACGAGTCTTCTTTCTTGAGAATGCCTATTTTAATGTATCATCACATAGAAGATCTTCCTGAAGATGCCAGCAAGGAGTGGAAAGACTTAACAGTAACCCCCTCTATGTTTAAAGAGCAAATGAAATATCTTTATGAAAATAACTACAATCCGATTACTTTTGAGAAATTTATAGATCTTTTAAATAACGGCAAAGAGATTCCGGAAAATTATTTGATTATTAGCTTTGATGACGGGTGGAAGAATCAATACGAAAATGCTTTTCCGGTACTTAAGGAATATGATTTTGTAGCAACGTTTTTTTTGGTTGGAAATTATATTGGAGGAGGAATGTTCATGGATTGGAATAACGTTAATGAGCTAATAGAGCATGGAATGGAAATAGGTTCTCATAGCATGAATCACCCCAATTTAAGCAAAGAAGGTAAAGAAGGTCTCTTAATTGAAATAGTTGGAAGTAGGGACTTTTTCCAAAGAAAACTGGATGTAAGTATTGATTTTTTTGCTTACCCTTACGGTGCTTTAAATTATGAAGTTTTAGATAGAGTAGAAAGTGCTGGATATAAAGCGGCAAGAGGAACCGAATATGGGGTTTACCAAGATGTAAAAGAGTTGTATAATCTAAAAACTATTCAAGTTTACAACAAAATGGATCAATTTGAAAAGATATTTTCTTCCGAGCAATGAGAAAAAAAATTATTTTGAAAATATTTATATTTTTTTTGGTGAGTGTTTCTTTATTAATTTTATTAGATACCCAAACAGAAGAAGGTTTTGGTGATTTTTCTTTTGCAGCGCTTTATCAAAGAGAAAACGTAAATCGAAAAGAAGATCTAAAATATTTTTATCTTTGTCTAAAAGAGGAGGGGGTAAAATTTTATGGATCCGATAAAGATGACTCCACTAAGCTGCAAAAAAATATCCTTGGAAATGAAGCAGATTTTCTTTACTTTAATTGTATTGAATCAGAAAAAGAAGAGCTTTCTTTTCAGTGTCAAGCTAAAAAAATAAAAAATTTTCCTACATGGAATTTCCCCAAAAAAGGAGAGAAAGTAAGAGGAGTACTCACAATAAAAGAGATAGAAAATTTTTCTTCGTGTAGTTTTTAATCTCTTAAGACATAAAAGCATAACCAAAATTAATAAAAGTTTTTATTCTTGAAATTTATGGATAATAAAACAAATAGCGTACTGGGAATTTTAATAATTTTTTTATTTGCACTTGTTGCGGTCCTTGTTGTCTCGTCTTTTACTAATTTTATAAAGGGTGATTTAGGAGAAGTTGTTACCCATAGGACCGTAAGAGTGACGAGTGATATTGGTCAAAAAGAAGAAGTTGTTTTGTATAGTTGTCCTGAAAAAATTAAAACAAACAAAGATGCAAGAGATTGTTTTATTGCTTTTTTAGAAGAAAACGAAGAAAAAAAAGAAGATTTTATTTTTTTTCAAGGGTATAATGAATATAGGCAAGTAAGAGAGAATGATATCGTCAAATCTTCAGATGGAGTTTATTTTCTTAAAAAAGAAGAAGAGTTCTATGAGTGCCACATAATAGAAGAAAAAGTTCGTTGCTTGCAATGATAAATCTTAAAGAGATTTATGAAAATCTCTTTTTTGGAAAATTAAACTTTCTTTTTTGCTAATAATGTCTATAATGTAAAAAAGAATTAAAAATAAATGGAGTGTTATTATGCTAGATATTAAGTTTATTGAAAAAAACAAAGAAAAAGTAAAAGAGGCAGTAAAAGTAAAGCAAATTGACGTTGATATAGACAGGCTCTTGGAATTAAATTTTAAAAGAAAAAAGCTCTTAAAAGAAATAGAGGATTTTCGTAATTATAGAAATAAAAATGTTGAAGAGATAAAGAAAATAGAGAAAAAGGATACCCAAAAAAGAAAAGAACTTATAGAAAAAGGGAAAAAAATAAAAGAAGATATAAAAATAAAAGAAGAAGATTTTAGAAAAATTGACAACGAGTTTCAGAAAATGATGCTTTTTGTCCCCAATGTTCCCTCTCCCGATACTCCGGTAGGAAAAAGCGAAGACGACAATGTTGAGGAAAAAAAATGGGGAAATGTTCCGGTATTTGATTTTCAAGCAAAAAGCCATATAGAGCTTGGAGAAAGTTTAAATCTTATTGATTTAAAGGCAGGAGCAAAGGTTTCCGGGTTTAGGGGTTATTATTTAAAAAACGAAGCAGTTCTTCTTCATTTTGGAATTCTTTGGTACTCACTTAAAAAACTTATACAGAAAGGATTTTCTCCTCTCTTGCCACCAACTTTGGTTAATGGGTTCGCTTTGACGGGAAGCGGGCACTTTCCTTTTGATAAAGATGAAGTGTATCAGATTGGAAATCCTGGAAAATTAGATAGCGGAGAAGAGATAAAAACCCCTAAATATTTAGTGGGAACCTCAGAGCCCTCTCTCTTGGCTTATTATGCAGATAAGGTTATAAAGGAAAAAGATTTACCCGAGAAAGTTTGTGGTATTTCTCAATGCTATCGATCAGAAGTAGGTAGTTACGGGAAAGATGTCAAAGGGCTTTATCGAATTCATGAATTTATGAAAGTGGAACAAGTTGTAATATGCAAAGACAGCATAGAAGAATCCAATGGTTACTTAGAAGAAATGAGAAACATTTCAGAAGAAATTTTGCGGGAATTGAATCTTCCGTATAGAGTTATTAAAATTTGTACTGCGGATATGGGTGCGGGAAAATATAAGATGTATGATATTGAAACGTGGATGCCATCAAGAAATTCTTATGGAGAAACTCACTCAGACTCTAATTTGACAAGCTGGCAAACGAGGAGATTGAATATAAAATATTTAAGCAACGAAGGAGAAAAAAAATATGCTTTTGCACTCAATAATACCGCGATAGCATCGCCAAGAATATTAATTGCTATTATGGAAAGCTATCAGCAAAAAGACGGATCTATTAAAGTTCCTGAAGTATTAAGGCCTTATATAGGAAAAGAATTTATTGGCAGAAATTAACTTAAAGATACTTATTTACAAAAAATAGAAATAAAATAAAAATATGAAAAATAAAAATATTATTATTTTTATAGCAATAATTGTTTTTTTGGGCATAGGTCTAATTTTTTTCCTAAGAGATGAAGAAGAGAAAACTTTGCCTGGTGAAAAAGAGGAGCTTTCTGAAAAGGAGTTCAAAGAGGAAGACATTAAGGAGTTTGAAAATGTTATAAAAAAAGGCAAGGAAATAGATTCTTTATATTATCAATTAAAAGAGTCTTCTCCTGAGGGCATTATCGTTGTTGATTTTTGGAAAAAGGGAGATAAATTAAAGATAGAAATGGATATTGGGGGACTAAAAACAATTAATTTAATTGACAAAGAAGGGGATGTTTATACCTATAATGCTGGTTCACGCAAAGCTACCATACTGCCTGGTGAATCAAAAGATAGGCTATATTATTATGATGTATCAAGAAAAATTCATTCCTTAAACGACTATGATTTAGATTTTGTTGCCATTGAAAGCATAGAAGAAAAAAGATGTTTTGTTATTGAATATGAAGATGAAATGGAAGAGATGATAAAAATGTGGATTTGGGAAGAAAAAGGCCTACCTATTAAAATAAAAGAAGAAGCTTTTGGGGGAGAAAGAGTTATTGAAGTTTCAGAAATAGAAATAAATGATATATCTGACGAGGTTTTTGAAATACCCTCTCACATGGAAGTTACTGATGAAATGATTTTTTACTAAAAAAATAGGAAAATGAAAGAAAGAGATATTTTACTTATTATTGCTGCTTTTCTTTCTATTTTTGGTTTTTTTTACTTTAGAGAAATAAGCAAGACAGAAGAGGGCGAAAATGATGGCACAATGGCTTTTAAAGAGTTTGTAGAGTGTCTGAAAGAAGAAGGAATTGTTATTTACGGGGAGCCTTTTTGCGCTGCCTGTAATGCTCTTGTAGAGAGTTTTGGGGGGCGCGAAAAGATAAATCCTATTTATGTAGATTGTCAAGAAGAGAACCATCGATGCAGAGAGGAAAAACTAACAGGAGTTGTTCCCGAAACACAGCTTAAAGGAAATCTTTTTTACGAAGGGTATCTTTCTCCAGAAGAGTTTGCTCAAAAAACTGAATGTGATTTTTAATCCTTGAAATGAAAAAAATCAATAACCAAAAAAAAAGCATTTTAGTAATTTTAATAGGAATAGTAATTCTTTTTACCTTTCCCTTATCTCGTCTTTTTAAAAATTATCCCATAGGCGAACTTAAAGGCATTGATAATGAAGATTTTAGTAATATAACCGTAGCGGCTTGCCCAACTTTTTACTATATTCTTGACGATTTAAAAAAAGAAGGTTTTTCTGTAAAAAAAACAAACTCTACAAAGGAAAACTTTCAAGCAATGCAAGATGGTTTGGCCGATTTTTCTATTTCAGGAAGAGGTGTTTTAAAAGGAGAGAAGTATTTTCCTTCATTGATTATTGGTCCGGGGTATGTTTTTCTTTTTTATGAGGAGTTTATTCTCTTGAAAGAAGATATGAATAAGTTCATGTTTTTTACTGATCTTTCTTCTACTGAGATTATAGAGGAATTTGAGCATATCTCTTCTTCCAACATTAGGGAGGTTAAGCAAGTAGAAGATTATTTAAAAAAGGGGGTTGTAATAACATCTCCGGAAAACGAAGAAAAAGGAAGCCTTGTTCATGTAATACAAGAAAACGAAGAAAGGGTTAGACTTTCCAGAGTGCCGAGATTGTATTATTCTATATCAAGGACAAAAGAAGAAGCTGATTTTATAAAGAAAATAATAAAAGAATAATTTTTTGTTTTTATAAGAATTAATAATTATGGATATAGGAGTTTTATATAATGTTGTTGTTTGTTTTTTTGCCGGAGGAAGTGGAGTTTTTGTTTTTTGGAAAATAAATTCACTAAGAAGCAAAAAAAAGGTTTTATGGAACAAAAATCTTGATTATTTTTTGTTATTTTTTGGCTTGCTTTGGCTTTCCGTAGGACTAAGAAATTTATTTTTTTGGTTGGGTTTTCCTGAGCTTGATATGCTCTCTTGGAAGTGGTTTGTTGGGCCACTTACGTATTTACATATTCTTCCTCTTTTTTATTTTTATGGCAATTTATTTTTTTATAAAAAGAAAAATAAGGAAAGTTTGTTTTCGGGAATTTTTACTCTTGTTTCTTTTGCCGTGGTAACTAGTTTGTTTATTTATGGATTTGACCTTGCAGAAGTGAATCGATGGGGTACAAAATATGATGCAAATATGCTTACTCATGCAGTTTTTGTTTACGGAATATTTATACCTGCAATTATTTGTATATTAGCTGATCTTGTAAGAAAGTTTAATGGATGGAGGAAAAAAGGTAATTTTTATTACAAGCAATTTTTGGCAATAAATGTAGGATTTTTAACTTATGCAATGGTTGCTGTCTTTGATGGACTTGCTTTAGCAAAAGGAGTAACTCTTCTCCTTGTAAGAATAGGCATCATGGTTTCTGCAATGATAATATATTATTTTGTAACAGAGGAGCCTGAAGAGGATGAATAAACATATATAAAGAAATTTAAAGAAAATAAAATGAAAAAAAGATCTATGCTAAAAAGTGTTTTTGGAAAGCTTGTTTTATCTTCTTTTTTATTTACTGTCTTTCCTGTAATTGTAGCAGGCTTTCTTATTAATTTTTCATACCAACAATCTTTAGTAAATTTTTTTGAAAATCATAAAAATAAGAATGTTGTGGAGGCAGGAAAAGAATTTTTACCCCTTATGACTGATATTGGAACGCAGTCACTTTTAACGCTATTTATAGTTATTATTCTTTCTTTGTTTGGATCTATATTATTGGCTAGAAATATTTCCAAGCCAATAAGAAGGCTTGATAGTGGTACAAAAAAAGTAACCAAAGGTAATTTTGATGTGAGGGTTAAAATTTATGATAATGACGAAATAGGAGAGCTTACAAAACGATTTAATAAAATGGTGGAAAAATTAAAGGAGCAAATTTCACTAGAAGAGCAAAAGCAAGTCTTAGAGGTTCAGGTTAGCGCTAGAACCAAAGAAATAGAAGAGATGAATGAAAAGTTAGAGAATGAGGTTCAAGAGAGAACGAAAGAATTAAATAAGAAAATAAAAGAATACGAAAAAATGAGTAAACTCATGGTTGGCAGAGAACTAAGAATGATGGAAATGAAGAAAGAGCTAAAAGAGTTACGAGAAAAGAAAGAAAAAAACGAAAATTCCCTTGATTAAAATTTACGGTTTCTTAATTATTGTGTGCTATAATGATAAAAAAATAATAAAATGAAATTTAGGACTAATCTAATAATTATTTTGATCTTAATAGGGTCTTTGCCTCTCTTTATTGGAGGGGGTTTTCTTTTTTATTTTTTTAATTCATATATTCAAAATACGAATTATGAAAGAGCAAAAGAGACCGGAGACTTGATTTCTGTAAAAGCAGATATTTTTATAAGTAATGCAGTTAAAAGTGCTGAACTTATTACTGATAATCATAAACTAAGAGATAAGAATTATTCTACTCAAGAAAAAAAAGAAGCATTAAAAGAAATATCCAAAAATCAATCTTTTTTTAGAAAAATATCTGTTGTTAATGAGGCCGGAGAAACAGTTTTTTCTACCGGAGAAAGAGAAGATTGGGCTAAAAATCCATGGTTTTTAAAGGCAAAGAGTGAGGAGCAAACAATTGTTTCAGAGGCTCATATTATTTCTGAGTCAAGAGATTCTGCGATAACAGTTTTTATTCCCCATGAAATTAAAGAAGATAGGTATGTTTCTTATATTGTTGTTCAAGTTGATATGGGGGGGCTATTTAGAATAATTGATACGGCAATAGCAGCAAAAGGAGTAGTGTTTATTTTAAATCCTTATGGGATTATTATATTTTCTTCTGATAGAGATTATATTTTCGAAAAAATAACGGATGCTTATCCGCTACACCAAAATCTGCAAAGAAGCGAAGGAAGTACAGAGTTTCATTTTGAGGGGAGCATAATGAATGCTAATTTTCGAAATATGAATTTTGGGAATGAAGATTATGAGCTAAATTGGCATTTAATAACTGCACGTTCACGGGAGGGTGCAGTTTGGCTTTTAAGTGAGATGGCAACCTATTATCTCCTTTTGTCAATTGCTTTCTTTTTGCCCATTATCTTGGTTTCTTTTTTCATTTCAAGAAGAGTAATGAAACCCCTAAAAGACATTTCCATTGCCGCAAAAAGAGTTGCAAAAGGTGATTTTAATTCTTATGCGCAAATAAAATCAAAAGATGAGTTTGGGGAATTGGCAGAGAATTTTAATAAAATGGTTGATGATTTAGGCAAGATAAGCAAGAAGAAAGAGGAAGAAAAAGATATTTTGGAAGTCAAAGTAAAAGCAAGAACAAAAGAGCTAAGCGAAATAAATGAAAAACTAGAGGCTGAAGTTAAAAAAAGAACAGAGGAAATGGAGAAGAAGATAAAAGAATACGAAAAAATGAGTAAAATGATGGTTGGCAGAGAACTTAAAATGATTGAATTAAAGAAAGAATTGAAAAAAGCTAAAGAAAAAATAAAAAAACTAACCAGCGAAAAAGAAGAAGAATCTTCTGATAATTAATATTTTTAAGAAAATGCAAGAAAAATTATCTAAAATTAATAAAAAGAAAGCTTTTTTTTGGTCTTTACCTATAATTTTTATTATCTTACTCATTGTTATTTTATCGGTTAGAGAAGAAAATGTTCCGACCCATCTTTCTGCGGAGACAAGGTCTGACAGTGAGATAAAGCTTACTTGGGATGGTGATGAAAGGGCGGTGCAATTTAATATTTATCGATCTGAAAATCCTGACGGACCTTTCGGGAGAAGTGTAGGGTTTTCTACCAAAGAGGAATACTTGGATAAAGGGCTTGATCCTTCTACTGAGTATTATTATAGAGTTACTCAAACAATTAATATTACAGAAAGTTCTTTTAGTTCGGTTGCAAGTGCTATTACTGCCCCAAAGCCACCAGAGGGGCTTAGAGGGGAAAGAGTAAGCTTTCATAAGAACCTTGAGCCTAGAGTAGATTTGTTTTGGGATTATTCTGTCGGGAAAGAGAAGTACGTTATTTATAGAACTGATTACGAAGGAGGAATATATGAAGAAATAGGCAGATCTGTTAATGAAAATTATTCTGATAGGGATGTTGTTCCCGGAAAAAGATATTTTTATGCAATTACTCAAATTGCAAATGATGAGGAAAGTGATTACAGCAAAGAGGTTAGCGTAATAACAGACAGTGCGTGGGAGTGTGGAGACCTAATTAAATATGGAAAAGAAGAATATAATACTTTAAGAATTGCTGATCAATGCTGGATACAGGAAAATTTGAATATCGAGGAAGGAGAAACCGACATTGATTGCCAAGTTAAACGTTATTGTTATCAAGATAGCATAGGTAATTGTAATCGTTACGGTGGACTTTATGACATTAGAAGTGCTTTTTGTGGTCAAGAAGGAGAAGGAGTGCAAGGAATATGCCCTTTAGGGTGGAGAATTCCTACCGATGAAGATTGGGTAGTTTTAGAAACTGAAATAGGATTAAATGAAAGATATGCTAAAGATTATGGTTTTCGAGGAAGCGACGAGGGAAGTAAGCTTTCTGGAAATTATGATTTTTGGAAAGAAGGAGATTTAAAAGAAAATAATTTATTTGGTGATTTAGGGTTTGATGCTCTTCCTTCGGGCTATCAGCTGGGTCATAGTTTGGGTACATTTCGCGGAATGGGGGAGGATGGTTTTTTTTGGTCATCAACTTCGGCACATGGAGATGCTCAGTGTGGTATTGCCAGAGCGGCTTATGCAACAAGAGAAATTAATTATAATGAAACGGGGATTAGGCGCAATTGTAGAGATGCAAGAGGAACAGCTTCTGTGAGATGTGTGAGAGATTATTAAAAAAAGCAGAGAAGATTAACTCTCTGCCTTAAACCAAAAAAGATGTTATTCCGCTTTTTTTAGCTCTTTCTATTGTTTTTTCACTGTTGTCGTAAAATATTTCTACGTTTTCTTTAAGAGCTGTTGCGATTTTTTTTTGGGAAGAATTTGGGCCGGGGCCTAAAAAAATAATTTTATCAACCGGAACTTCTTTTATTTCAAGATTTTTTTTTGTTTCTTTTTCTAGGTATTTCCATGTTAGTAAACTTAGCTCTTTTGGCCTACAGGTAATCACGAGAACCTTTTTCTTTCTTTTTTTGTAGTAAGCCATTAATTCAAGCACTTCTTCATTTATTTTTGGATTATAAATTGAGAAAACTATTTTTAAAATCCACCAAGGAACATTAACTTCAGAAAGACCCCATCCTCCGTTTTTTGTGATAGTACCATCGCAATCAAAGCAAATAACCACCTTAATCACCTCCTTTTTGCATATTATAATACATAAAGATTATTTTAAAAGTATTTGCTTGTTATATTATCTTTTTTTTGTTACTATACTATAAGCTGATCTTAACAATTTAAAATGAGAAAAACATATGAAACAAAGTCTTAAAAATGTAATTTTTGTAACAGGACTAATTGTCGCTGTTTCCTTAATTGTGGTGGCGGTGGCTTATTTTTTTTATTCTCAAATTGATTATGTAAACTTAGCTAGAAAAGAAGTAACAGTAAATGTATCTGAAGAGAAAGACACTATTTTTGTAAGAGAAAACGACGAAGTTTTATTTTCTTATTCTATAGAAGATTTTAGAAATGATTCCTTGAAAGAGTGGAATAGATTAACAAAAGAAAATCCTTTTGTCATAAAAGAAGATGAACTTTCTTTAGAAGATTTTAGTGTTTTTCTTACCGTATCCAAGTTTCCAAAAGGACAAAGGAGTATTATTTTCCCAGTTTCCACAAGCAGAGAAGATAAAAATATCTCTCTTTTTTGGGTTTTGGATATAGGGACTAGAGATATTACTTTTTTCGGAGAAGAGAATAAAGGAATTATTGGAAATGTTGTTTGGTCATCAGATGTATCCTATTTTGCCTATACAATTAATACGAGAAGTGGAAAAGGAGAGTATTTTAGCATAGATAATGCAAGAAGCTTTGAAAAAGAAGTAACTATTTCCGGAGATGATATTTTAGAAAAGCTAGAAGTAAGTTCTGAAAAAGAATTTAATCCGGGATTTAGGGGGATTGGGTGGAGTGAAGAAGAAGAAGGATTTTTCTTTATAACAGAAACTTTAGAAGAGGGAGCTCCAAGTAGATGGATTGTTTTTCCGGGCGATGGTAGGATAGAAAAAAGGGACTTTGGCGCGTAAGATTTTTTATTTTCATTTGCTTTACTTAGGCAAATCTGTAAAGCATTTGAAGGTAGTTATTGGAAATAATCAAGACATAGGGTGACATGTTTTGGTCAACCCGGTAAGTTTTTTGTTTTTATTAATTGATAAATTTATTAAAAAAGATTATATGAAAAAAATAGATTATTCAAACAAAGGAAATAAAACAGTACTATCAATTTTAATTGGAGCGTTTTTAATTACAGGTTCTCTTTATCTTGTTATTTTTTCGGGTGACTACAATCATCAAGAAGAAAGCAATGATGTTATAGGGACAGAAAGACAAGAGGAGTCTAGTCAAGAAAGAAAGGAATCTATGGAGGAGACAGAATTAGACAAGAAACCAATAGAAGATGACGAAGATTTGTCAGAGATTATTGATTGCTTGGAAAAAAATGATGTTGTTGTTTATGGTTCGGAAACTTGCCCTGCCTGCGCAAGTCTTGCAGCTAGCTTTGGAGGGTATGAAAAAATGGGCGATCTTTATGTTGAGTGCATGGAGGATGTTGATCGGTGCAATGAAGAAAAAGTTACCGGGTTTGTTCCCGAAATTCAAATAGACGGTAGTCTCTACGAAGGAAGCAGAGACATTAATATTTTGGCAAGAGAGGTTGGTTGTGAGATATAATTATTTTTCCTCTTTTTTGGGATATTCGCGACTTCCTTCTTTTGGGTTAGATGCGAATTTTGGCAAAAGAAACTCGTAAATGTTTCTTATTTTTGTATTATAGAGGAGGAATATGAGAAGTGAAGCGAAAAGAATAGAGAAGAAAATTACTGAATAAGTAATGTCTTGTATTAATTGTCCTCCTTCAAGTCCTCTTTGTATTGGAATAAGAGCCAATACTGCAGGTGCTAATCCTCTTGGAGCGGTTACTGCCATAATGGAAGCGTCAAATTTTGGCGTAGTGTTTGAGATGGTTGATAGTATTGCAGGAATTCTAATTAAGAAAAGAAGCATTGCGAGAGATAATCCAAGAAACATAACAGATGTGTCTTGAAAGTTTAAAGATATTCCTATAAAAATAAAGAAAAATATTTTTACCAAAAAAACTATTTCCCGAAAAAAAGAGAGCTCTCTGGTAGATAATGGCTGAGGATGAAGAAAGGTGTAAAGATATTTATGCTTTTCTTTAAGGGATGAAATAAGCATAGGGATGTTGCCTAAAACAATCCCAAAAACAATAACAGCGATAAAACCTCCATACCCAAGAAGATCGGTTACTCCAAAAACAATAAAAACAAAAGCAGGAGTTGTAAATGCAGAGTCTTTAATGTTGTGTATTTTGTTTAAAAAAAGCGACCACAAAAGAGCAAAAATTCCTCCAATAATCGCCGATATTAAAAAGATCATAAAAATATCTTCGGCTACGGAATTTAAGTGAAAAGAGCCTATCTCGAGAGAGGAGATAAGTGCAAGGGTGAAAATTATGCTTAGTACATCGCTTAGCCCGGACTCTAGCACCAGGGTTGCTCTTGAATCCTCTTTGATTTTCATTTTTTGTATAAGTGGAATAACAATAGCGGTTGAGTTGCTTCCTACAATAGCACCTATCAAAAAAGAGGGAATTGCAGGAAGGTTTGCAAGTTGCCACAATACAAAACCTATCGCAATCATTGAAAGAAAAAAACTAGTAAATGCCAGTCCGAATGTTCTAAGTATGGAGTTTTGAAGAGATTCAATTTTTAATCTTACAGATCCCTCAAAAAGAATCATTACCAATATAAGCATGATAATTATATCTCCTGCATCACCTAAAAAGTCGGGAGCAACAATTCCAGTTACTGGGCCAATAAAGATACCCACACACATGAGCATTAAAACATCGGGTATTCTTACGAAACCAAAAAGCCATGCAAAGAAGTGTGCAAGAAAAACAAGAATACCTACGGAAATAATAGCTGTTGCAATTTCCATTTTTCAATTGTAGCATAGCTTAAAAAAATAATAAAAACTTTTCTTTTTCTTATTTATTGCTACAATATAGACATTGCTACAACATTAAAGAATTATTTATGTTAAGTTTAACGGAAAAAGATAAAGACAGTATAAACAAAGAAACCGGGAAATATTCTGTGCGTGGTTTTTTTG
Organism: Candidatus Nealsoniibacteriota bacterium; assembly: GCA_003560095.1. GTDB lineage: Bacteria > Patescibacteriota > Minisyncoccia > Minisyncoccales > PWPS01 > PWHW01. The sequence goes on along the minus strand of PWJI01000010.1, from coordinate 4,252 downwards.
ATGATATGGAATTTATTGAGAGAAAATTTGGAAAAGAAAAATTAGAAGAACTAAAAAAAGAACTGGAAAGAAACAATATAAATGTTTTTGACTATAAAAAAACAAAGGAAGTTCCTATCTCTTCTTATTTAACTTTTCTTGTTCTATCGAGAAAATTTTTTAATTTAAGCGATGAGGAAATGAGAGAAATGGGCAGAGATTCGGCTAAAGCCTCCTTTATTATAAAATTTGCGAGCAGGTTTCTTATTTCTATAAAAACTATTTGCAATAATTCTCAAGAGGCTTGGGAAAGATATCATAAAAACGCGGGAAGCTTTAAGGTTGCGCAAATAGATGAAGAAAACAAAAAAATAGTAACTGAAATACATAATTTTAAAGGTCATCCCGATTATTGCTTGCATTTGGAAGGTTTTTTTGAGCAATTAATTTTCTTTGTAACGGGAAAAAAGGGAAGATGTCGTGAAGAAAGTTGTGCATTAAAAGATGATAGTGAAGTTCATCGGTTTGTTGTGACTTGGGAATAAAATGGCAGTTTTTTATCTTATAATTTTTATAATAATTTTAGTATTAATCTCTCCTTTTATTGTGGGAGGTTTGTTTTTTTACTTGACAGGGGCGGGGCTTAGTTTTTTAGAACTTTCTCTTAAAGAAATACTTCCTCTTCTTTTTTTAATTATTATAGGATCCTTTATTAATATACCCTTAGGGAAGCGTAGCCTTGTAAAAGTAAGAGAGGCTTATTTTTTTGGAATATTTAAAAGAAATGCTTGGAGGTTTCAGGGAGTTTCTGTAAATATCGGAGGAGCTGTTATTCCAATATTAATTGCCGGATATTTTGCTTATAATGCTCCTTTTGAGGCTCTACTTGCCACAACTGTTATTGTTTCTTTTTTTTCTTTTTTGGGAGCTCAGTTTGTTAAGACAAAAGGAGTATTTGTGTCTATGACTTTACCTATTTTATTTTCTGCGTTTTTTGCTGTTTTGCTTTCTCCTGAAAGTGCGCCTCAAGTAGCTTTTTCAGCGGGTGTTTTTGGGGTTTTGATTGGGGCAGACCTTCTTTATCTTCCTTGGGCAATGAGAAAAGGCAGTGGAGTTGTTTCTATTGGAGGGGCAGGGTTACTTGATGCAATTTTTTTAACAGGAATAGCCTCTTCTTTGCTTGCAGGATTATAGATAAATTGACAAAGTAATTAAAATAATGTACTCTTAAGGGCGTAACGTGGAGAAATGGGGTCGGGTTTCTGTCACTTTTCCCTTTTATGGGAATTATTAAATAAGCAAAATTTACTTTAAATGGAAGGTACAATTAAAACACTTACCGAAAGAGGTTTTGGTTTTATTGAGAGAGAAGGAGAAGATGATCTCTTTTTTCACTCTAATGACCTTGTCGATGTAAGATTCGATGATCTTAAGGTAGGAGATAAAGTGAGTTTCGAAGTTGCTTCTTCTAACAAAGGACCAAAAGCAGCAAACGTTTCTCGCGCCTAAAAAAGAGGCCCCCTCTTTTTTAGGGGGGTTTCTGTTTTAGGGTTAACTTGTAAAAAAGGGAATTATCCCTTTTTTTGTTTGCTTGAGAAAAAAAGATTGTTTATACTTAAAAAATATTGAGAAATTATAAATTTATGTCAAAAAAAATTAAAGGAATTATAAGTATCAATTCTCTTGGATCGGGATATGTGAGTGTAGATGAATTGGAGGAAGATGTTAAAATAGAATCTTCTCTTTTAAATACAGCTCTTCACAATGACAAAGTAGAGATTATTTTGCTTCCTCAAAAAAAGAAAGAGAGAAGACAGGGAGAGGTTGTTAATATAATAAAAAGAGCAAAAAAAAGATTTGTAGGGACCATTGAAAGAAAAAAAGGAAAAAGCTTTGCTTTTCTTGTTCCTGATGACCCTAAGATGTATGTTGATATTTTCATTCCCAAAAGTGATGCAAAGGGAGGGGTTAAAGCTCTTGTTGAAATAACTAAATGGGAAGATAATAAAAAAAATCCGGAGGGTAAAATCATTGATATTATTGGGGAAAAGGGCGATAACGATACAGAACTTCATTCTATAGTTTTAGAAAAAGGTTTGTCGGTTGATTTTCCTCGAAAAGTAGAGGAGGATGCCAAAAAAGCAAAGAAAAAAATTGTTAATTATCAAAAAAGAAAAGATTTTAGAGGAATACCAACTTTTACCATAGATCCTGAAGACGCAAAAGATTTTGACGATGCTCTTTCTCTTAAAAAAATAGATAAAGACATTTATGAGGTTGGGGTTCATATTGCTGATGTTTCGTATTATATTTCCGAAGGGTCCATTCTTGACAAAGAAGCCAGAAAAAGAGCATTTTCTATTTATTTAGTTGACAGAACCATTCCTATGCTTCCCGAAGTACTTTCCAACGATATTTGCAGCTTAAAGCCCAAAGAAGACAGGGCTGCTTTTTCTGCTGTATTTAGGATGAAAAAAAATGGTGAGGTTTTAAATAGTTGGTTTGGGGAAACGGTTATTCGTTCACAAAAAAGATTTAACTACAAAGAAGCACAGCTTGTTCTTGATAGTAAGAAAGGGGAGTTTATCGAAGAACTTTTGGTGCTTGAAGAGATGGCAAAGAAAAGGAAAAAGAAAAGAACAGAAAAAGGAGCTCTTTTGATTGAAGATGATGAGCTTTACTTTAAGCTCGATCACGACGGAAGACCTGTTTCTGTTTATAGAAAAGAACATCTCTTTACTCATAATTTGATTGAAGAGTTTATGGTTTTGGCAAATGAAAAAGTTTCGGAAAAATTTAACACTCTTTACCGTATTCATGAAAATCCTGATAAAAAAATTATAGATGATTTACTTTCTTTTCTTTCTAATTTTGGACTTAATATCAATATGAAAGAAAAAGAGATATCTTCCAGCGAACTAAATGAATTAATGAGAAGAATAAAAGGAAGAGATGAGGAGTATTTGGTAAAGAAGACAGTTTTAAAATCGATGGCCAAAGCTGCTTATTCTACAAAAAATAAAAAACACTTTGGACTGGCTCTAAAAAATTATATGCACTTTACTTCACCGATAAGAAGATATGCAGATCTTTCAATGCACAGAATAGTTAAAAAAAAGATTAAGGGAGAAAAAATAAATACCAGTGGTTACGAAAAAATTGCCCAAGAAATATCTTTAACAGAGCTTGATGTCCTTGATGCCGAAAGAGCTTCTATTTCTTATAAGCAGGTAGAGTATATGCTTGAAAGAGTGGGAGATGTTTTTGATGCTATTGTTTCGGGAGTTAACAATGCAGGGGTTTTTATTCAAGAAATAGAAACAAAAGCAGAAGGATTGGTTTCGGTAAGAGATATGGATGATGATTATTATATATTAGATGAAGAGAATTATGCGCTTATCGGAACAAGAAAAAGAAAGCGTTATGCACTTGGAAATAAAGTCAAGGTTAAGCTTGTAGGGGGGAGTATTGAGCTAAGGCAACTCGATTTTGTTTTTCTTGATTAAAAAAGAAAGCAAAATTATTGACAATAGCAATATTTTATTTTATAATAGAAATATTGCTTTATTCTACAAAAAAAGGAGGAAAATAGATAATGAAGACAGGGAGAATAAAGGCTTTAATTGGAGGATTTGTACTAGGATTGGCAGTACCATTTAATGTGTGGATTTGGCTTAAAGAAATGGCTCAAGACCCACAAGTGGCAGAAATTGTTTTCTTTGCCATATCTTTATTAGTAATTATATTAGCTGTTCTTGTTGTTTATGAAAGCCTGGTAAAAGGATAAAGCAATAAAGGGTGCGCTCTCAGGAGTGGCACCCTTTATTTGTTTTTTAATTAGTGCATAATTCAATTATGTTTGACTTTGAGATTAAAAAAAGATTTGGCAGTGCAAGAACAGGTGTTTTAAAAACTCCACACGGAGAAATAAAAACGCCCGGATTTGTCCCCGTTGCTACCGGAGGAGCACTAAAGGGTGCTTCTTTTGAAGATATTAAAGACATAGGTGCTGATATTTTTATGGTAAACACTTTCCATTTTTATTGTAAGGGAGAGCACAAAACAGTAAAAAAAATGGGAGGATTGCATAAATTTTTAAATATTAATTATCCTATTATGACCGATAGTGGAGGATTTCAGGTTTTTAGCTTGGGTCAAGGCTTTGAGCAAAAAACAGGCAAAATAGCAAAGAAAGATAATTTTTTTACTCAAAAGGAAAATAAAAAAATGGTTAAAATAAAAGATGACAGAGTTGTTTTTAAGTCGCCGTTTG